>DATKYL010000138.1:0-6307 GCA_035528515.1 Acidobacteriota bacterium
AACGCGCACTGGATTCCGGCTTCACATTCCGCTATCCTGATATCGAACAAGCCCTCACGGCGATTCTCAAGAGCACGAGCACATGATCGTCGAAGACTACACGACCGCCTATTACGAGACAGTTCTTCACCAGCCGACGCCGGATGTCCGGACGGGGAAGTTCCTCCATATCGTCGGGCCGGACGACGAGTACCTCGTCCTTTCCCCGACCGAGCTGACCAAGTTCCACGCCCACATTGTGAAGCGGTTCTGCGGGTTGCACGAAGACCTGTCATCGTCGTCGCCCCACTCACAAGAGGAGATCCTGATCGATCAGCGCGGCTGGCGGGTTCGAGGCGGCGGGCGTTTCCGTCTCGACCAGAGATCCCGGACACTCACGCTCTGGGGCTCGTCCAAGGCTTACGGTGCGTTCAATGGAGCTCACATTCAGGAACACATGCGTGACGCTGCAGGATACGAGGGCTATGCAGTCCACATCGACGAGTGACGCGATGCCTCGCGAGGAGCGCCCCGTTCCTCCGCGACGCGGCTGCGGTGCTTGCGGGTCGCAGAATGTCGCGTATGTCTGCGACCTGCCAATCTACATCAAAGGCGGGAACCTGCCGGACACGATCTGGCGCTGCGCCGACTGCGGCACGTACATCCGTGCCGCCGACTACGATGAGATCACGCAGCGCGGTCATTTCGAGGTCGCCAGCTACACCAACCCGGATTCGGAAGAACGACTGTACCGGAGCCGCAAGGACTTCTTCCGGTTCATCATCCGATTATGCGAGCAATCACTCGGCCGGCCGATCGCCGGCGCGCGCGTCCTCGACGTCGGCTGCGCCTACGGTCATCTTCTGGACCTTCTCCGCGAGCACGGTGCGTCAACGACCGGCATCGAAATCGTGGACCGCCTGCGGGAGCAGGTCGCCCGGCACGGGCATACCGCCTATGCCTCTCCGGACGAGATCCCGACCAGCGAACGCTTCGACGCCATCACGATGCTGGACTGCCTGTATCTCTTCGAGGAGCCGTGTTCGGCTCTGAAGCTCTACCACGGAATCCTCGCAAAGGATGGTTGCCTGCTCATCCGCGTCACGAATAGGACTCCTCTCTTCTCGTTTCTGCGCTTCCTGGGACGCCCGGTCGGCGACGCGCATTTCGGAGACGGCAAACATTGCTTCAGTTACCGCGGACTCAAACGCCTCCTCTCCGATGCAGGGTTCTCGATTGAACGCATCATCCTCTGGGAAAAGGGCAAGCGTCACCAGAGAATGGCCGCCCGGATGTACTATCTCCTCTCCTTCATACTGAGCCTCATCGTTCGTCGCCCGCTCACACCGGGGCTGATCGTGATTGCCAGACCGGGCTGATCGTCTGAGTTCTTGAAAGCGATGGGGGGCGGCGCGATGGCCGCCCCCCGTGTACAATGTCCCGTGGCTCTCGTTAATCCTGCGGAGAATAATGGACGATCAGCTTGGCGTGGGCGCCGTCGTACCGCCCGTCACGAACCCACCGGTAGGTGGATTTGTCTTCGGACAGAGACTTCAACACCACGCCGTGATTCGGCAACTCGCCCGACAACCACCGCTGCACCATCGCCGTCACATCGATCGTGATCTCCACACTCTCGCGGGTCTCCAGCATCGACGCCAGTCCGCCGAACTCCGGATCGAACCCCCCCGACATGCTCGTCCACGCCGGCGACCAACGACCCGTCCGACTCCCCGGCGAAACGGTCGCCGGAAACGCCGCGATCAGAAGCGGCTCGTCCCGATCGTATTCCGTCGAAACCGTCAACACCAACTCCGCCACATCCACCGTAATGCCGCGCAGAGCCTTGGACACCGGCATCGGCAGAAAACCCCGCTCCACGTCCCGACGGCCCTCTTTTATCACCACTGTACCACCTTGCAGCGGCACCTCCAGCGAATGTGCGCAGGCACCTGCCGACCAGACAGCCACCACTGCCAGGGCCACGATGGATCCTACCCAGATTCTTGTCTGTCGCATTATCACCCTCCTACTTGACTAAGACCATCTTCTTCGTGATTTCGCGATCCGGCAGGCTGATACGGTACAGGTACACCCCGCTGGCCACCGGTCGCCCCGAGGCATCGCGCCCGTCCCACGGCACCTGATGAGATCCCGGACTCCGGTAACCACTCAGCAGGGTCCGCACTGTCTGTCCCAGCACGTTGAAGACCGTGACCTCGACTTCGCCGGCCTGCGCCATGTGGAACCGGATAACGGTCCCCGCATTGAACGGGTTCGGGTAATTGTCCACCGGATCATCCGGTGTGAGTGCCGCCCCCGCCGCACCGTCGCACGCCAGCTTCGCACCACCGCCCGAGAAGGGGTCGGCCAACAAGTCCGGAATGTATGTCACTTCCCCACTCCCGCCCAGATATGGCCAGCACGGGTTATGAAGCACGAGCTTCATTCCCAGTATGGGACAGACATCATTCCCCCAGTAATTGCCGATCGCACTCAACGTATCGGAGGTGTTGTTGTTGTAGACATTGTAGACATCGTCCCAACCCGGCGCACACTCCGCCGGGGGAGAACACTCCAGCCAGCCCCAGAACGCATTGAAGCCCGAGTCCGACGCCGTCCCGAGATCCACCGTGCAGTTACTGTACACCCACACACCGTATTCGTTGTCCTCGAACGAGCACTCGCGCACTTTGGCAACGTCTGTAACACTGGACATCGACGACATGGCATACAGACCGTAACGGCACTCGGAGATCTTCGATAGTGCCTCACTGCTACCGTTGTCGCCCACCAGCAGCGTGCGCGTGTTGAAGTTCAGAATGCCATACCCGGGGTAGCTCATGTCATACCCCTGAATCGCGTTTCGGTAGAAGCGTAGCGTGTCCTCGCACTGATAAACGTAGAAGGCGGATTGGTTGCTGGACACCCAGGTCGGGCCAAACGTGTTGTCCTCGATCAGGTTCTCTTCGCTGGAATAATCCCGCGCGTCGTCATAGATCGTTGCCAGGTAGATCGCAACGGCGTTCGACTTCTTCAACGAATCGAACACGTTGTCCTTGATCAGCCCCCCGCTCACACGAGTCGACGCACCCGTGATCCGCACGCAGTTCGTCATGGTGTCGACGAACCGATTATCCTCGATCGTAACGTCGCCTTCCGTCAACAGAACCCCGTAGTACTTGATGTTGCCGAAGTGCGAGTTCGAGATCGATACCTGACAGGCCTCGTCCACTCGCACCTGAACACCCGTCAGCTCCCCGTAACGGAAGTCGCAATGGTCGATCGCCACGTCAAACGAATCCGACGCCGTGTTGGACAACCAGAGCCCCTGATAACAATGCCTGAACTGCGCATAGGTCACCGACAGGTTTCCGGGACCCATGTGCTTGACCGCATCCCAGTCGTCAATATCCGGCGCCTCCGCCGCCGATCGCAGAAACACTGTGTCACCCGGATACCCCTGAATCGTCAGGTCGCCGTACGAGTCAATCTGCCACCCCAGACCCGAATCGAAATAGACCTCCGCCGGAGCACGAATCGTCAGGGTCGTGTTCGAATCCACGGTCACGTTGCCCTTCACCGAGATGCCGCCTTGCCAGATCGGCGGAAACGTCGACCCGGCCACCGTATCCAAGCTCGTCTTCTCCACCCAGACCAGCTTGCCGTTGCCGCCGCTCAACTCCGCCGTGTACGGCATGATCCCGCTATACAGGGCCCCCGTCCAAACCGTGTCGTTCTCTTCATAGCCGATGACAAAGTAATGTGACTTGATATCCACTAACGGCAACTGCACCCAACCCGTGTCTCCTCCGACGCAGCTGTTGCTCAGGTAATAGTAGTAATTGGTGATTGCCGAGTTCGGCGCCGTCATCATCTTGAACAGTTTCCCCTGGCCCGGTTCCAGGGTCACGGCAAACGCACCCTGGCCACTGCACTCCAACACCGACACCGTGTCGTACGTGAACGCATCCACCACCAGCACGTTCGTGTCCAGGTCCAGGTGCACGATCAGATCTTGCGACTCACTCCCTAGGCACCGTCGGTTCACCAGCATGAAGTAGTCGTCATCTGATACGGTATCCTCGAAGAATGCCACCTGGATGTATGGATTTTCGTAGTCCAGACTCCGGACCGAATCGATGAACGACCCTTCGATCGAGGCCACGGCCTCGCTCGTGTCCGTTCCCAGCCAGTCCAAATCGTGGAAGACATCACCCAGTGAATCGATAAACGGGCTGACACGGTCACGAATGTCGAAGTAGCTGGGACTATATTGGTAAAGACCATCTCTGTAGCAGTAATTCCAACCCCAGGCCCAGAAGGTTATCGCATCGGCACCGCACGCCAGGGCCAGGTTACAGTGGGCCATCTGCTCGCTTTCGGAAGGACGCCGTCCGGTGACGAAGCACTCGCCATCACACCACCCTTCGTGCTTCGCCGCGCCCAGCTTCGCCCAGAATTTCGCGTCAATCGTATCGGCCCAGTACTTCCACTTCAGGAACTTCACGACAGCACTGTCCCACTCTACCTGCAAGCTGACACTATCACCGCCAGGATCATCGGTACAATATGAAGTCGCGCCTGAATCGGTGATCTCGCCGTCGATGCAACGGGAACCCCTTGCCGGATAATTGATGCGCATGAAGTACTCGTGATCGATCATCTTCGTCGCAGTCCAGGCATCCGGTTCCCAATGGGACCACTGCTGCATCGCCCCCTCGCCCCCAGTGCTCGTACGCAATACCGAGTCCACCCAACGATAGGCCAACGCGTTCTCAGACGATGAGCACTCGTCCAGAACCCACCAGCCGAGGAGATAGCTGCCGTCTGTCCCGTATGTGTACTCCTCGGCTAATCGTTGGATTGTCGTGTCATACTCATGATTGAAGAGCGCCTCCCCGACATCGTCGGTCGAAAGAACCTCATCCCAATAGAGGGACCCGTTGCCGCACCAGTCCAGCGAGTAGTAGCTCCAGATACTGTTCGCGCTGTCGGGATTCAGATGGAGCCACGAGACACGCATCGTGTCGTAGCCGCCCGAGAACTCCCACCCATAGACAGTGTCAACAGCAACTGTGTCGTAGACAGACGAGTCGTAGTACTTCAGCCAAACGGTGAGAATCGCGACCTGGTCCTCCGAATCCACATCAGCCGCCTTCAGAACGTAATCTGCGTGGCGGGTTGTCGCGCCGAACGTCACGGAATCCCTCTGCTTGTAATTGCCGCCTCCCGCCTGCGCAACCCAACCCGCTGTGTCCGACGAGTCAACACTGACAACCCAGACCGTGTCCCACTCTCCGCCGACACTATCCATCACCGCCCGCCCTTGTGATGCCTCGTAAGTCCCGTAGTACCAAGGCGGAATGGACGCTGCATCCGTCTGCCAGACAAGGTGCCAGCCCCGCGCGAAGTCGCTGAATTCACCTTCGGAGTTGTAGCCATCCATTGCGAAAACGTTGAAACCTCGTGCAATGAGGAACTCCGCCCGTGTTGCGCTGCACACGGGATCGATGACCATGTTGAAGCGCAAGGTATCTTGAAGGATGCCTATCTGCTCCCTGAAAGCGGTGTCTTCCCCCAGATTTGCTCCAAGCCCATAGAATGACCCGTACATGAAGCGGTCGGTACTGGCTACTGCCTCACTTGCCGCTACGCTGACGAGCAGTAGCACCGCAGGCACCAACCGTATAGCCAAACGCCATCGTGCTTTCATGCTGCCTCCTTGCTGAAATGATGATCACTACGGTTGTGAAACGCGTAATGCCCGGACGTCACATGCCCTCACCCCCTCTCTCTGGCCCTCAGGGGCTGACCACAGCCTGGCCAGACGGTCATCCGTGACCACAGCATCATTGCGCCAGCACGGAGACAAGGCTCCGCGGCCGACGCCGGTGAGACTATCACTGACTTTATGTACAGCCCAGACAGATACCTACAACGTCGTACAACCTACGCACGTGCCGACTACGTGTCCAGAAGAATCCGAGACGCCTGCCGCAGCGCCGGCGACGCGAACATGTCATACATATGTCATCCTCATAGTGGGGCACCGGAGATCACCCACGCGCCCGCCAACGGCATGTGTGGCAATGACATGCGCCGGCGGTCGCGCGAATGGCTCCTGCCGACCCGGGAGGTGTGCGGGCCGCCGACGGACACGTCCCAGGTGATTCCACGCTGACATCACGCGATCCTGCTTGAGTCATCGCATTGCCAACGCTACCGCGCCGGAGGGTGTGAAACCGCCCCTGGCCACCCCACCGCCCATTGCGTACTTTGCCGACCGGCATGTAAGCCTGCTCACGTAACCGGGGAGGTTGCGATG
>DATKYL010000139.1:0-3022 GCA_035528515.1 Acidobacteriota bacterium
ATCAACTCGATGCGCGGCTGGTGTGACAAATACCGTCTAAGACTCGCGTATTCCCAGTCGGCGGTGAATCCGAGCAAAAGGACCCGTACGCGGTCCTTGAGCGCGGATACGAAAACGGTCCGGCCACCCGCGGGAACTACCTGGCCGTCGACACCGATGAGGTCCAGTCGCAACGCGTGCATTCCGGGGGTGTCGACGGTCCCTTCAAAGCTCACCGGGACGCGCGCACCGGGCGCGGACAGGCTGACTTGTTCGCGGGCCACCGTGCGGTCCGCGATTGTGAGCCGAATGTTAACGCTCCCCGAATCGGAGCCGCTTTGCAGGGCGGCGGTCACCTCGAACGGTTGTCCGGTGTAGACCACATCCGGAGCCGACGCGTCGACGATGTGCGCCCCGGTCCCACCGGCCTGCCCGAAGCCGACGGTTACGACCGGGATACCGAGAGCGCCGACAGCGCTGACCGGATCGATTCCGCGGTTGACCGCGCCATCTGAGAGGACGACAGCCGCCCGCGTCTGATCCAACCTCGCCGCGCGCCCGCCCAATTGTTTGAGCACATCCCCCAACGCCGTCGCGCGGCCGAAGGAGTCGGGCAAATCGGCGGTGAACTCGTAGAGCGACTCATCGAAGTAGAAAGTGTTGACCCGGCCGCGGCCGTCGAGACGGTCGCCAATCTCCCGTTCGGCGAACACGGCCGCGCGCGTGAACCGGTCGCGCTCGTCGCCGTCGGATTCGGTCATGCTGCCGGACCGATCGATCAGGACAACGACCTCCGGCGGGTCGCGTTCGACGATAATCGCCGACCAGAGGGCCTCGGCCAGCGCCAGGAAGAGTGCAAGCGCGGCGATGATGCGCAAAGTGACCAGCGGAATTTTGACCGAACGGCGCAGAGGGGGAATGGTCCGGCGGTAGTAGAACACCACCGCCGCCACGGCAACCACCAGCAGGAGAACCGCCCAGATGGCGTGGGCGGCGGTCAGGTGCAGGAAGGCCGGGAAAACCCTCATCGACAAATCCATCCTGGGTCGGAAGGCGCGCGCATCAGTGATTGTACAGCGGACAACGGGTCAGGACGTCGGGGGCGGTCGATTTGTGCGGGGACCATTGTCCGGGCAGGGGGCCAATTGATCGAAATGAAGTGACTGCTCACCGCCGGCCTACGCCTGCCGGTCGACTGAGTGGTTCACGACTTCTTCCAACGCAAGCCTGTAAGAGCTTTCGCTCAGACCGCTCAACAGATCGAGCGCCTTCTTACGGTACTCGGCGGCCCGGCGGCGCGCGTAATCGAAACCGCCGTTGACGCGGACGAACTCCACGACCTCGCCGAACCCGTTGACCGCGGGCTGCGCGACCGCCTCCATCACGCGGTGGCGACCGTCGTCACCGGCATTCTGAAGTGCGTAGATGAGCGGCAGCGTGATGTTGCCGGATTTCAGGTCGGTCCCCGAGGGCTTCCCGGTCTGAGCCACGTCCCCAAGATAGTCGAGCAGATCATCGGCGATCTGGAATCCCAGCCCGACGAACTCCCCGAAATCGCGGAATCGTTCCCGTTCGGCATCGTTGCCGTTGGTGAGCGCCCCCGCCTCGCAGGCGGCGGAGAACAGCGAGGCCGTCTTGTTGCCGATGATGCGCAAATAGTCTTGCTCGGTCACTTCGAAGTTCCGTGTCTCCTGGACTTGCAGGAGTTCGCCGACCGCCACCCGCTCGGAGGCCTCGGAAACCGTTTCGAGAACACGTTGATCGCCGCCGTCGACGAGGATCCGAAAGGCCTTGGCAAAAAGATGGTCGCCCATCAGGACAGCCGCCAGATTGCCCCAGAGCTGTCCGGCGGCGGGCCTGCCGCGCCGCTCGCGAGCGCCGTCGTTGACATCATCGTGGAGCAACGTCGCGGTGTGGATCAACTCGATCGCGACGGCGGCATAGACGGGGGTCGCCTCGATA
Organism: Acidobacteriota bacterium; assembly: GCA_035528515.1. Taxonomy (GTDB): domain Bacteria; phylum Zixibacteria; class MSB-5A5; order WJJR01; family WJJR01; genus DATKYL01. The sequence goes on from DATKYL010000139.1 coordinate 1,942, forward strand.
TCGCGTCCACCCGGGCAGGCGCCCGAACTCAGGAGGTACATGGCGGGACGGATGCGTTTGCCGGGGGCGTCGAGAATATGCGCCGCCATTTCTCCGATCAGGCCGGCATGCCCCCCCAGAGAGCGGTTGAAGTGCTCCTCAAACTCGCGGAGCTTCCCCGCAATGGGCATCAACCTTTCTTTCAAATTCGACGTCATATCTCTCGGTCCGACCCCGCATGTTAGCCGAATTCTGGTCCGAGTCAACCGAAATCCCGGGGAGGAACCGGCGGCGGATGACGTTCAGACAGCCTGCCACGCACTCACCGGTCGGGACTGGGCCCCGCGGCTGGCGACTGCGAATGCCGGACGTCCTGAGGGAACTGCTCAGCGAGAGATCGCGGAGCGCCGGCCCGATGGATGGGTCTCGGCGTTGTCGGCGGATTCTTGTTGCTGCGGCCCTGCCGGTGCGTGGCGCAGGTAGACGATGAAGGAGGTTCCCCCCCCTTCGCGTGCTTCGGCGGTGATATGCCCTTCGGCATTGTCGACCAGACGGCGGGCGATCGCCAGGCCGAGTCCGGTCCCGGCCGCCTTGGAAGAGACGAACGGTTCGAACAGTCGTCCCCGGATATCGGCTGGGATTCCGGGCCCGGTGTCATCGATGGCCATGGCCACCCAGTCGCCGGCATCGCCCTCACGTCCCCTCCCGAGCGTCGTGACCTCCTCCCGAGGAGGCATGAAGACACGAACAGTGACTGCACTGCCCGGGACCTCAGGGGTGACCTGGCAGGCTTCGACCGCGTTGAGAACGAGGTTGAACAGCACCTGCTTGAGATGATCCGCGTCGGCCTGCACACACAGGGAGCGATCCGGCATCTCGACCCGGAGAGCGGGAGCCAGGACCGGTTCGGCGTTGAGCTGGCGACGGGTCAGCTCCATTACCTCATCCACCACCCCGGACAGGCGCACGCGACGGCTGACGGTCGGGAGCATCCGCGCATACAGGAGGAAGTCGCTGAGAATCTTGTTGAGGCGGTTGGACTCTCGGATGATCAGTGTCATCAGACGCGCGTTCTCGCCTTCCAGGCTCAGTTCACGACCGA
>DATKYL010000140.1:0-4358 GCA_035528515.1 Acidobacteriota bacterium
CGCCGCCTTTCTGCCTCTGGCTGCGTCCGCGGGTCCGCGTCGGCGTCCTGCCTGGAGCGCGGCGTTCGTCGTGGTTGCTGCGGCAATGTTTCTGGCAGCGCCGCCGCAGCTGTTTCGCGGGTTGTTCCAGGACGCCCACCCGAACGCGGACATTCTGTACTACAAAGAAGGCAAGGTCGCGAATATCCTGGTTTACGATTTCAAGAAACTCGGCTACAAGGATTTTCATCTCAACGCGGTCAACGAAGCCTCCTCGCGGCTCTGGCATGTCCAGCTCTTTAAGATGCTGGGACTGCTGCCGACGCTGGTCCACGACAATCCGAGCGACGCTTTGATGGTGGCATTCGGCGCCGGCATGTCGGCGGGCGCCTGCGTGCGTAACGTGGAGTCGCTCGACTGCGTCGATCTCAATCCCGACATCGCGGGTGTCGCCGCAGCCTATACGCGCGAGAATCTCGACGTCATCAATCAGCCCAATTTTCGGCAGATCATCAACGACGGCCGTAACGCGCTGATGCTGAGCCCGCGCAAGTACTCGCTGATCATATCGGATGCGACCAATCCGAAGATGCTCGACTCGTGGACGTTGTATTCGCGGGAGTTCTACCAACTGGTGAAAGACCGGCTCAAGCCCGATGGGGTCTTCTGTCAGTGGACGCTGATCCCGCTGCCGGGCGAGTCGATCAAGGTGATCCTGAACACGTTTCGCAGCGTGTTCCCGCATATGAGCTTCTGGGCGATTTACGGATCGACACAGGTGTTGATGCTCGGCACCCCTGAGCGGCTCGCCATCGACTACGACGACCTGAAGCGTCGATTGGAGCCCCTCTTCGAGGACGCCGGGCTGGCGGAATTCGGCGTGGACAGTGTCGAGAAGTTTCTGAGCTTCTTCCTGTTGGGCGAGGACGGTGTGGCGCGGATGCTGGCGGACTATGACCGGGTCAGCACCGACGATCTCCCCTACGCACAGTTCCACATCGATCAGGACGTGGCGGGGATCGACAACTGTCTCGACCTCGTCCGGTATCAGGAGTCGATACGGGATTACATGCGGCCGACCAGTCCGCCTCCCCCCTCGTTCGCGGAGACCATGACCGCCTACGAGGACATCGCGCGGCGGCTGAACATCGGCTTTCTGACCAACAACAGGCTGAAGTACGCCGAGGCGGCGGTGGTAGCCGCCGATGCCGGTCTCGACGACGCCAATGTCGCCCACATGCTCAACTACTGTCCCGAGAAGAAGCGTCATTTCCAAACACGGTTGGCGACGCACCCCGATGACGTGACCGCTCACAACTGGCTGGGTAACATCTACCTTCTGGCCGGGGAGTACGAGAAGGCCGAGAAGGAATTCAACGCGACCCTGGCGCTGAAGCCGGATCATGCATTCGCGCGGATCAATCTGGCGATGACCCATCTGGCGACCAGGGAGTACGACTCCGCCGTGGCCGGGTTTCTCGCAGTGCGCGAACTCAGTCCAACCAAACGCATTCTGCAAACGGTTGCTCATCAGTTGGACAAGGTGCGAATCCTCCGAAAGCTGGCCTACCAGCCGGAGTCGGCCGAACTGGTCCGGGATTTCGGCATTGCGTACTACAACGAGGGGAACCTTCTGGATGCGATTCGGGCCTATCGCCGGGCCGCGGAATTGAGCGGGGATGATCAGTCGATCCTCTACAACCTCGCGCTGATCAGCGAGAGCCACGAGTTTGTTTCGGATGCTGCCCGGCTTTACGGAGAGCTGTCGGCGGAGTTCCCCGGTGATCCGTCCCTCGCCGCTGAGAGTACCCACTTTACAGTACTGAGTCAGGACCCTGCCCGACTTCGGGAGTGGCTGAACACTCACATCGAACCACCCGAGACTCAGCGGGACAGCACATCGGAGTCCGGGGAAAAACCGGAGGAGCACCCGCCGACCTGCGACCAAGCGTTGGCCATCTGGAATGATGTGGACCCCGACGGCGCGGCCGATCCGATCAATCTGCGCCGGGCGGCAGAATTGTATGAGCAGTCCACCCGAGCGAAACCCAACGACCTGCACGCCTACGCCGACGCCGCTGTCATTTTCGAGGCCCTGAACGACTTCGATCGCGCGGCCCGCATATGGAGGAGTGCCGCTCAGGCGCGTCCGGACCTGGCGGTCTTCTCCCTGAATCTCCGCCGCTTGGAATCGCTGGCGGAACTCGATCGGGTCCAGACGGACGGTGTGGAAAGGGCGGCGCTGTTACGGCAGGTTGCGGGTCATTTCAGGGCGATCAACGAACCTGAGCGCGCTCTGGAGTACCTGCGGGAGTCGGTCGCGATGGTCCCGGACCGGGCCTTAGTCTGGTTGGATCTGGCCGAGACGGCGGCCCAGGCCGGGCTCTACGGTGAGGCCGTTGCCGCAGCCGACCGGGCGCTGATGCTCCAGCCCGGACTGCACGGGGCGGCAGCCATCAAGGATGCGTTGGGAAAGATGGTCGATCAATCAGCCGGGTGAAGTGTGACCAGACGGCAATCATGTCCGCCGGCACCATCCATCGTGGACAACAGGGGCCTGAACTCCGATACTCCTCATGTAACGGAGATCGAATTTGCACCGAATGCAACCTGAAGCTATCATGTTATTCTGATCCGGGTTCGATGATCACAGGCGGATCAGAAACGCGAACGCCATGACCGCACCCAGGACCATGTCGGACCAGATCAGGGTTGTCGCCACGATCGGCCTGCTGATCGTTGTGGCAGCATTCGCGGGACGTGCCTGGGCATTCCATGAAAGCGGGGTCGCGACCTGCGGCGGGTGCCACGTCATACACAACACCCAGGACGGAGTGCCGATTATCCCGGATTCGCCGTCGGGGTACGACAAGTTGTTGCTCTACGAGACGGCCACCGATTTGTGTCTCTCATGTCACGCCACACGTAATGGGGAGGTTCTGGGTGCCAACCCGACGGCCCCGCCGCCGGAGAAAGGCGCGGGCAACTTCACGTTCCTGTGGGAGGACAATATCAACGACGGTGCGGGCGGGTCGTTGAATCCGATTGCCGGCAATCATGCGGGCCACAATGTGGCGAGTGTGGGCTGGGGGATTCCGATCGACCCCGATCACGCGGTTGCGCCCGGCGGCACCTACCCGGCGGTCGATCTCGCCTGCACGAGTTGTCACGATCCGCACGGGAACGAGAACTTCCGGATGCTGCGCGGCGCGGGACAACCGGACGGCAGCGGTTTTGTCTTCACGTACGATGCGCCGCGAGGCAGTGGAATCAGTTTTCTCTTCGGGCAGGAGAGTCCGACCAGCCACACCGCCTACAATCAGGGTTGGACGCGCTGGTGCGCGAACTGCCACGGATTCTTCCATGAGGAGAACGGGCAGATTTTCGAGCATCCGGCCGATCGTTTTCTCAGCGGGCAGCAGTGGAATTCGTACAACCGGTACAACGGACCGGCCGATCCGATGGGCGGCGACTACGCCACCGCCTACCTTCCCGAAGTGCCGATTGAGGATGTGGGGATGACGCCGTCGAGTACATTCGGCGCGACCATATCGAGTCGCGTGATATGCCTGAGTTGTCATCGCGCGCACGCGACCAGCGCGCCCAAGAGCCTGCGCTGGGACGGGAACATCGAGTTTCTCAATTCAGACGGATTAGAGTCCGAGTCGTACCCGCTACCCGACCCCTATGCTGATCCCAATCAGCGTTCTCTGTGTGTCAAATGTCACTGGCAGAGAGCGTCGGCACACGGCTGGGGCGAGCCGTGTTTGGATTGTCATCGGTAACGAAGCGGTCGTACCGTTGTGGAGAGTCTGGCCGATCATGACTCTCACAGAATTACTACGGTCTCAAGATTGCGTCCCGCCAAGTGAGACGGTCGCGTCACGCTGTCAGACCTATCTTCTTGAGAAGCTCAGGCCAACGCGGGTCATCGTGCAGACCGGCGAAGACCCGTTGGACTTTCACGGACTGAACGCCCGGGTCGCGCAGTGCGCAGGCTTGCTCCAGCCACGCAAACGCCTCATCGCACTCGCCGCGATAGGCGGATACCATCGCGATCTGGTAGCTCCACTCCTTGCCTTCTTTCTTGAGTGCCGCGAGTGCCTCATCTGACTCGCGTGTCCGGCCGAGCGCATGATAGATCATTGACTGGGCGCAACTCCTGTAGCCCGTTGATTCCTCCCCGTTGCTCTCCGCCAAGGCGTCTTCCAGCCGCCCCTCCAGCATGTACTGGGTCGCAATGCCGGCGTGGGCGCTCGTGATGCCCGGGCTCAGTTCGAGGGCCTTCGCATACGAGTCCCGCGCCGCGTCGTGTCGGTTCGCCCATGATTCAATCCTCGCGCGGGAGAGATGTACCCGTGGGTTGAGTGGGTCGAGCG
>DATKYL010000141.1:0-5870 GCA_035528515.1 Acidobacteriota bacterium
GTGTTGGTCAGGTTGATCGGGTTCGACCAGAAGTCGCCATGGTCGCGCGAGACGGTGAGGTACAGCTCCGCGTTGCACAAGCCCAGCGCGGAAGTGTCGGCATGTTCCTCGAGGGTTTCGCCGCAGAGCTTGCCGTAGACCGCGTAGAGGTAGTCGGTGTTGTCCTCAGCCCCACCGTCGCAGAGCGTGGAGCCGTCACCGACGCTGAGCGAGATGAAACCGATGTTCAGCACCCGTCCCCAGGTGGCCCTGTCGTACAGCGTCTCATCGCCGCCGGTATCGTACCACGCAAAAACGACCGGCCGCACGGTGCCTCGCGACTTCCGCCAGTGTTTGAGAGCGATGTGTTCACTGCCTGACGCGCGCTGCTCGGTGTAGAGTATGTGCAGCTCGCCGGTGTGATCGTAGAGGACCGATGTCTCAATCCAGACCTGCGGGCCGGCCGGGTCGCTGTAACATGTGGCGAAGTGCTTGTTGACTTCGCCGAGCTCGACTCCGTGGATCCAGCCCAGACCCGATGTCTGTGTCTCGCGGTAGGCGACATTGTTCAGGCTGTTCATGCCATCGGTGGAGAAATTGGAGGTGTAAACGAGGCAGACCCGGTCGGAGTTGTCGTCCGCGTCGAGAGTATAACTGAGATTCCGTGTCGAGTCGATGATGACAGGGCCCTCCCACACCGGGGTCGCCGCACCGGCGTCGTAGCGCCAGTACCAGAGGTGGTTGTTCGTCACAACATACCCGCCGCCGACGTCCACAAAGCCGAGTGCGATCACATGCCAGATGTCGGTGCTCGCATCCTTGGCACCGTGGTTCTGTTCGACTGCCACATCCGGCCACATCATCTCGATTTCTTCTGGCCAGATTCCCGGCTTCATCATCACCGTATCCGAGTGCAGGTCGCCTCCCTCGACGGGGAAGTGCAGGTGCCATGTGTTGTACAAGTAGTCGTCGATTTCCCGCTGGTGGAAGACCATGTGGGCCAGATTGTCGCTGTCGGTGTCCATGCGACAGAAACCCGCGCGGGCCCAGTCGCCCCGTGAGACGCCGATCCCGGTCGCGCCCTGATTCAGCGATCCGGTGGGTATGTCATACGAGTTGTAATGAACAGAGCGGTCGGCATCGTCGGCGGAGGCGGGAATGTGGTCCCACGTCGTCCAGCAGAAGTGGACCGTATTGGCGCCGGGGTTCTTGGCGACCTGGCGGCCGATCGCGGCGTAGTGTTGCATGTCGTGCGCGGTGATCCCGATCTGGACGCCGGGGGAGGTCGTAGGTGCGTGTGGCTCCGCCCTCGCGGCGCCGGCAAAGGAGCACAAGAAGGCGAACACAAGCAAGCTGATCAGCGAACGACTCATATTGTGACCATCGGTTGACTGCGTCATGCCTCCACCTTCCGGATTAGTGACAGACACACTGGAATTCCTCAAGCGGATCTCCCCCGCGGAAGGCGACGTTGACAATGTGGACGACATCGAGGACATCGGTGGAACCGGTACAGTCGGCATCGGTGCGCTCCAACGGGCAGTCGAGATCGAAAACCGGCGGCGCCCCGCGGAAAGCGACGTTCACCGTCTGTACCACGTCCAGCACATTGGTCACGCCGTCACACTGAGGATCGCCGCGGCAGATGCACCAGTCAATTGCGAGGACAATACTGAACGTGTCGGGGCTGGTTTGCAGGTGGTCGTTGTGGGAGACCAGCACCTGCCCTTCATACCGCCATAACGGTGACAACAGGGCGGGATTCAGGGTGACAACCGCGGTCAGACTGTCTGCCGGGGGCACGTCATAATCCACGACCTTGGCACCGTCAACCAACAACCAGTCGACCGAGCCGAGGTACTGGACACTGATAGTCCCGGTCATCGGGCCGGGGCCGGTGTTGTAGAGACGAAGCGTGGTCGAATCCTGCTCACCGACCATCAATTCGTAGTATCCGCAGGGCCCGGCGTTCGAGTCGAGGGACCCGGCATAGACCGGCGGCGGGGTGGCGCAGAGATATGGATCGTTGGTGGTGCCGCCGGGGATACGCAAGTAATTGACCGGGTTGATCGTCCAACCGCTCTCATCAAGAGCGCCCGCCTGACGGTCGGCGATGTAGAGGATGTGAAGATCGTCCACTGTGCGGGCCAGCGATGCCCAGGCCTCGGAAGCGCAGTCGCCGGGGCCGGGGATTTCGGGATCGACCGGATTACAGTCGGGGGTCTTCGTGTTGGTCAGGTTGATCGGGTTCGACCAGAAGTCACCGTGGTCGCGCGAGACACTCAGGTACAACTCGGCGTTGCAGAAGCCCAGCGCGGAGGTGTCGGCTTGCTCCGCGGGTGTCTCGCCGCAGAGTTTGCCGTATACAACATAGAGGTAATCAGAGTTGTCCTCTCCCCCGCCGTCGCAGAGGGTCGAACCGTCGCCGACGCCGATTGAGATGAAGCCGATGTTCAATACCCGTCCCCACGTGCCGGGGGTTTCGTACCAGGCATAAACGACCGGCTCCGATACCGGCCACCCCCCTGGGTTACGGGATTTCCGCCAGTGCCTGAGAGCAATCTGCTCACTGCCCGACTCGCGTTGCTCAGCGAAAAGAATGTGCAGATCGCCCGCCTGATCATACAGAACCGACGTCTCGATCCACGCACTCGGGCCGATTGGGTCACCGTAATATGAGGCGAATTTCTTATTGATCTCGCCCAACTCAACGCCCGTCAGCCAGCCGCTACCGGAGGTCTGTGTTTCACGGTAGGCGACATTGTTCATGCAGCTGAGACCGTCGCTGCACCAGTTGGAGGTGAAGACGAGGCAGACCCTATCGGAGTTGTCGTCCGCGTCCATCGTATAGCTGAGATTCCGTGTCGAGTCTATGAGGACAGGACCTTCCCAGATCGGCGTCGAAGCGCCGGCGTCGTAGCGCCAGTACCAGAGGCGGGCCGGTGTCGCCGGATAGCAGCCGTCGCAGATGCCTATGGCTATGATGTGGTAGATGTCTGTCCCGGCGTCTTTCAATCCGTGATTTTGCTCGATTGCGATGTCGGCCCACAACGCGCCGCTCGCATACGGATACCCACTGGGCGGCGCCAGCTCATTATCGAAGTGAAGCCCTGAACCCTCCACGGGGAAAAGGAGATGCCACGCGGAGTACGGGTCATCGACGGAAACACGCTGGTGCATTGCCAGATGGGCTAGATTATCACTGTCGGTATCGATCCGGCAGAAACCAGCGCGCGCCCAATCGCCGTACGACACCGACACCCCGTTCATTCCCTGATTCAACTGGCTCGTGGTGATGTCGTACGAGTTGTAGTTGACGAAGTGGCTGTAGTCTTCGGGCGTCGCTGGTATCTGATCCCACATCGTCCAGCAGAAGTGGACCGTGTTGGCGCCGGGGTTCTTGGCGACCTGGTGGCCGATGGCGGCATTGTGCTGCATGTCGTACGACGTGATCCCGATCTGGAGACCGGGGGAAGCCGCGGGCAGCGAGTCGGCAGAAGCCCCGAGAATCGCGATCACGCCGAGCGTGACCCACGTTCGATACAGACGATGGTTGGCTGTGCCGTGTCTCATATCTCACTCTTCCCGATCAGTAACAGACACACGGGAACTCGTCCCGCGGGTCGCCGCCGCGGAATGCGACGTTGACGAAGTGGACAACATCGAGAACGTCGGTGTAACCGGTGCAGTCGACGTCGGTGCGCTGCCACGGGCAGTCGTCGTCGAAGACCGGCGGCGCGCCCCGGAATGCGACATTGACGCACTGCACGACATCAAGGACATTGGTCACACCGTCAGGTTGAGGATCGCCGTGCTTGGTGCATCCGCCGGGACACCCCATGCTCGCCCACGCCCAGACCGAATCGACGACCTCGGTCAGGCCACCGGCGAGTTTGGGCGCGATGCTGTATGCCGGGTGTTGCAGAGTATCAGAGACGAGAGCGACGATATAGACTTCGGGATTGACCCCGTTGGGTTCGAGCGTGCGGCCCTGGTCGAGCGTCAGCCAGAGGTATGCGTCCTTCGCCGAATCGGCGTGCGGGGTCGGCTCCCAGATCGAGACACCGGGCGTGCCGACCAGGTCTTCGTGCAGGTGGCCGCTGGTCGGGCCGTAGTAGAGGCCGGTGGTGCGGTTGTTGACGCGGTTGTCGCCGACACCACCGCGTATCGCGATGTCATTCAATTTGAACGGCTCGCCGTAGGCGTCGCGTCCGGCGAGGTATGTGATCCCGGCCGAGTAGCGCTGCGATGAATTCAGATGATCGGCCGGGACGTGGCCGATCGTGTCGTATCCATACATGTAGATCAGGTTCTGCGCCTGAACGTAGTTGCCGTGGTTGCCGACACCATCCTGGATCGCCCGACTGCTCAACCCCGCCAGGACATTGAAGTCGGCGTAGACCCCGACCGCGACATCGGTGAGCGGCTCCGACGTGCGGTTCCACAGGGTGTACTTGATCGCGACGAAGTCTCCGTAGGCGGCGCCCTGCGGGTAGTACCACTCGGCGACGACTGCGATCGCCGAGTCCTTGGTCGTCATCTGGGCGCTCGCCTTGGCAAAACCGCCGCCTTCACCGTATTGGAGGGTGTCGATGTAGAGCGCCGCCACCGACCGGAAACCGTGCTGGCCGGGGTCGTCGCTGTTGTAGAAGCGATGATAGACGACGGTGTCAGGGTCCTGCACGCCGTGCGCAACCAGCAGGGTCGCATCGAAAATCGCGCTGCTGGAATCGAGCGGCCGCACAAGACCGCCGGCGGGATCGGGCGCGCCGAAACGGCCGTCGGTACCGACCTGCAACGCCAGCACTCCGGCATCGCCGAAAACCGACGTGCGGAGGATCGTCGCCTCCGGGCAATGGAAGTCGTCGACCACGAAGAAGTCGATCGGGAAGTCGATCGGACTCGGTTTGGACGTGTCGTTGTGCGTGATGCGAATCAGGCCGGAATAGAGTCCCTCAGTCAGTCCGGCGGCATCCATGATGACGGGGTATTCGAGATCGGGGTCGGTGGCTTCTATCTCAAACGGCCCAGCACCGGTCACGTTCAGCCAGGAATCGGCGGGCAGGACGGTGACCTCACCCGTCAGTGCAATGTTCCCGATGTTGCCGACGGTCAGGAGTTCCTCGTTGGTCATCTCCGGGGCGGCGTGATACTCGCATTCGGGATCGGCGGTGAGGGCCGTCACCATGTTGGGGCCGAATCTTGGACAGACATGCTCGGCGTTGGTCGTGCCGCCCTCGAGCCGCAGGTAGAACGTGGGGTTCATCGTCCAGCCCGATTCGGAGAAGCTGCCTGCTTCGAAATCGGCGATGTAGAAGATGTTGAGCGCGTCGACATCGCGGGCGATGGTCGCCCAGGCCTCGGAGGCACAGACCGAATCGGGACGTGTGGATGTGCACCCCGGGGTCTTGGTTTTGCTCAGGTTGGCAGGCGGCGACCAACTGTGCCCGCCGTCGGCCGACGCGGACAGGTAGAGTTCGCCGTTGGCGAAACCGGCTTTGGATACATCGGCCTGCTCCTCCGGCGTCTCGCCGCCCAGCTTCATGTAGACGACATAGAGATAGTCGAGATTCGCCTCGGTGCCGTCCTTGCAGAGCGTGGAGCCGTCGCCGATCCCAAGCGTGACCTGCGAGAGATTGAGCGACTTCTCCCAGACATTGGGGTTGTCGTAGTACCCCGCTGCCACGGGCCGGACGGTCTGCCTCACCGAGTTCCAGTGACAAATCGCGGTATGTTCGGAGATGTCGGCGATGCGCTGCTCGGTCCAGACGATATGGAGAGTCCCCTGGTGGTCGTATGCGACTGAGACATACGGCCACGCCTGGGGGCCTGTGGGATCGTTGTAAGCAGTGATCAGAGAACGAAACGCCGGACCCAGCTCGGTGCCGTCG
>DATKYL010000142.1:0-24919 GCA_035528515.1 Acidobacteriota bacterium
AGCGTTGCGCTGCTCCATCTCCGAGAGGATATCGCCGCGGTAACGGTCGATCACTTCCTGGCTGAACGTCGGGGTGCGCAGGACTTTCTTGAGAAGGTCCAGACCCTCGTCGATGTCCTTCGACAGACAAAACAGGCTCGCCGACCCGCGATCGTCGTCGATATTGACCGAGATTTCCCCGGCCAGATAGGCGATCCGTTCATCGAGATCCTTGGCGGCGATTCCCTCGACGCCGCCGTTGCGCATGACGTAACCGGTCATGTCGGCGACGCCCGCCTTGGCGACCGGTTCGTACATCGAGCCGGTGCGCACAAGAATGTTCAGTTCGAAGGTCGGGACTTCGTGATTCTCCGCGACATACGCGGTCGCGCCGCAGGCCAGCGTGTGACGATAGTCGGCCGGCTTGGGCGGCTGGTAGTCGAGAGCCTTGTATTTCAGTTTTTCCGGGTGATCGACAATCTTGCCCGCGGTCGCGATCGGCGCCGCAACCAGCACGGCGGCCAGCGCCACCGTCAGCAACGTCGCCCACCGGCCGGACAGTATGACGGAAAACCTTTTCATCGTTACCATCTCCTTCTGGCGAGCGCCTTACTTGTTCTCGGCGGCTTTGAGTGTCTTGAGGTGTTCGTTGGCGACCTCGAGCAGCTTCTGCATCTGCTCTTTCTCCGCGGGATCCTCGATCGATTCCGCACGCATTGAGAGCATCCCGATCATCTGTTGCAGCTCTGTCGCATCAGTGACCGATTTAATCCGCTGCACCATCTGCGTGAACATCGGATCTTCGCCGCCGCCCTCGCCCTTGGTGTTGATCACCAGCACGTTGCGCTGGTCTTTCGCGAAGTATGTCTTGGCCACGCGCTGGACGTCGGCGGCGGTGACCATATCGCACTTGGCTGGGTTGTTGTTCGCCTCGGTCCAGTCGCCGTAGACCGCGTTCTGGCCGACCACGAACAGCACCCCGATACCCGACATCAGATCCATGAAACGGATCTTGTCGACGCGTAATTGATTCTTCGCCTTCTGCAATTCCTGCACGGAGACCGGATTGGCCTGGATATCCTCGATCACTTCATACATCGCCGCTTCAAGCTGCTCGGCCCGAACACCGGAGATGCCTTCGGCGTTGAATCGGAACGCTCCGGCATACCGGCGCGCATCCTGCTCGGCGCCGACCGCGAGACCGCTGCCGCCGAACATGCCGCGACGGCCTCCCGAGCTCTTAGCGATCCCTTTCTCCTCGACCAGCTTCTTGTACAGACGCCCGGTCTTATCGCTGAGGATCTTCGCTAAGACTTCGAGCGGGTAGCTGTCCCGGTTCTTCCAGGCGACCGTGTGATACCAGATCTCCGCCTGCGGACTCGCTTCGGCCTCGGCGATCAGGCGCTTCTCCCCGTGCTGCGGCTCTTCGAGCGTGGTCACGTCGGGGGGAGGGACCTTGCCGCGCGGCAGCCGGTCGAAGTATTCGCGGACCAGCTTGATCATCTCGTCGGCCACGAAATCGCCGACTAAGATCATCACCAGGTTGTTGGGCGCGTAGTAGGTGCCGTAATACTGATTCGCCTGTTCGCGGGTGATGTTGTCGAGGTCCGACGCCCAGCCGATCACATCCCAGTGATAGGAGGACGACTTCCAGAACATGGCCGTGAAGTCCTCTTCGATCAGACCGGTCGGGGTCGACTCGACGCCGAGACGCCGTTCTTCGCGGACCACGTCGCGTTCCGAGTAGAACTCCCGGAACACCGGGCCTTTGAACCGATCCGATTCGAGCCACATCCACAGCTCGATCTTGTTTTTCGGCAACCGGACGAAGTACCCGGTCATGTCTTCCGAGGTGAACGCGTTGAGGAAGAACCCGCCGTTTTTCGAATACAGCTCGTCGAGCTGATCTTTGATGATCAGTTCGCGCTGTTCGAGGATCAGGCTGTCGAAGATCGCGTCGATTTCCTTGTACCGCGCGGTCTTGGCTTCGGGATCCTTCATGTCGGTGATTTCGCCGCGACGGTACTGCTCGCGCATGATCCGCTGCTCGGCCCGCATCAGTTCGCGCAGCGAGTCGAGTTGGGCCATGATCTCGCGGTCGCGCTTGATATCCTTGGTGCCGATCGTCTCGGTCCCCTTGAACATCATGTGTTCGAAGAGGTGCGAGATCCCGGTGATCCCGGTCCGTTCGTTCGACGAGCCGACCCGCGCGAAGACCGAGGCCATAATCGTCGGCGCCTCATGCCGCTCGACCATGAGGACCTGCATCCCGTTGTCGAGCCGGTACTCCTTGGCGTCGAAGTTCTGTGCGGTTGCCGGCGACGCGGCGGCGCAGAACACCACCGTGCACGCGATGACCGCCCACACAGTTCGTCCGTTCATCAGCCACTCCTTTGCATTGATGAGTTGTCCGGATTGACGGTTTCAGGCTGCGGTTAGACCCGCAACGCAGACGTACATCTTGGGGCTTTTCCGGGTCGGAATCAAGGGGATCGAGGGGGCGGGGTAAGGCGTTGGGAGGCAAGGGGAAGGGGGGTTGGTCGGCAACGGGTGGCCGCAGTCTGTGACTGCGGTCCGCCGAAGGCGGACAAACTCACGCTCGAATCGAGATTCTCGTCACATTCATGCCTCTGTTTTCCCACACGAGGACTTTGTCGTCGATCAAAGATTGGCCGCAGGCGCCAACAGCGGCCGCATGCAGCACCCGCAGGGTCAGTCTACACACGGATCGCAGAACATCTCCTCTGCCGTGAATCCTCTGAAAGCAACGTTTACGACAAGGACCACATCAATCACATTCGTGACCCCGTCGCCGGGTGCCCGGCATCTCTTCGGTTCCCTGTGTGCCACTGACGTTCGTCAGTGCGTGACTCACTGACGAACGTCAGTGGCACACAGCCCTTCCTCCGTTGGTCACAACCTGCCCATCCGGGCCGCCGCATCGTCCACCTCCGCTTTGGCGGGTTATGAAATACTTCTACAACGCCCCAATTAAGAACGGTAGCCGTCAGCGGTCAAGTGGTCTGAGAGAGCGCGGGATGGGGAATCATACCTTCGGCGCCCAATCGGGCACCGGGGGAGAACATGGCGTCATCGGCCGGGTGGCCACCCATCGGAGGGGCGAAACAGACCTTTTTCAACAGGCCCGTTCGTCAGCACCACACACTTCCTTCAATTCCGGATCATCCATAGTCCCGCTTTGCGGGGATCGTAGTCAGAGAATGCGGCCGCTGATGTGTTCCGCCAATGGACCGCCCCGATCCGATCGGCGCACCCGGCCGCACCTCCCAAGACAGGAGACCTCTTTTCGATCTGAGATTGACCGCCGCACCGGGATACTACGTCCTCTTGCTGACGACCACCGATTGGCAGCCGAAACCGATGGGAGCGCTGCGACGGACTATCTGTCGTGGTGCACGACACTCTGCGAGTGGTCGAGTGCTCCACGAAGCGATTCGAGCCTGTTGATCGCCGTGCCGACACCGATGGCAACTGCACCAACTAGGGCATACAGCAGTCCGATGGCGCTGCCGGTCACTGCAATCTGCTCTCCGCCGAATCCGCCGCTGGCGTTCAAGGCCGCAACCATGACGATGACTCCAACGAGTATGCCGACCACGCCAAGCATCTGGTAGACTGCACCGGGTTTCTTGGAGCCCTCAGCAAGGATGCTCTTCCTGGTCGCGCTCCCAGCGGTTCTGACGGTCGGTCTCTTGTCTGTTTGAGTTGCGGTCTCGGGTACGTGAATATTATGCCCGCAATGCGGGCAAGGCATCTCTTCGCCGACCTTCATATAGCCTGTAACGACGGGTTGGCCGCATTCCTTGCACGCAAACGCGAGGCTCATCGGATTCTCCTTCCAAGCCCACAGTGCGCTTCTTGAGGGGTGCACGCCAGAAGTTAGACGTGCTTGACCCCCGGTTATTGTGATATGAGGTACTCCACCGCTCGCCGGGTGCCCGGCATCTCTCTGGTCCGCTGTGTGCCACTTACATTTGTCAGTGCGTGACTCACTGACGAACGGGCCTGTTGAAAAAGTACTGTTTCGCCCCTCCGGGGCTTGGGCGTTTGGGTGGTCCTCCGATCCCAGGGCTTCCCGCTTCACGGGATCTTCGACACGCCCTGGGCTAAGCTCCTATCACACCACGCGTCTGTTCTCGATCAGGACACGGTTTGCGTGATCGCCGTCGGCCTCGTCGGCGCAGCGTGAGGTTTTTCAACACGTCCGAACGTCAGTACCACACACTTCCTCCAACTCCGGATCATCCATAGTCCCGCTTTGCGGGGATCGTAGTCAGAGAATGCGCCAACTGATGTGTTCCGCCAATGGAATGCTCTGATCCGATCCGCGCCCCCGGCGCCGGGGCGCCGGGGGAGAACAGTGCGTCATCGGCCCCGGGTGGCCACCCGTCCTTAGGTTCCCCTGACGGATCTCACGTCTTCCACCCGGCCTGTTACAACGACTCAATCAATACATCGCCGCGTAGGCGATCTTCGCGATCCAGGCACTCACCAGCAACGTGATCGGGACGAACAGCGCCGCCTGACCCTCGCCCATGCCGCATAGTCTCGAGTAGCCGGCATAGAGGGTAAGCACGACATAGGCGTTCGCGAAGATCATGAGAATGCCTAAGACCTCGAAGTTCCCCATACCCAGGATTCCGAGCAGGAAGAAGAGGATGCCGGGATACAGCGACGCCGCTCCGGCAATGAAGGCGCCGGCACCAAAGCCCTCCCGGGATTTGCTCAGCATCCTAATCACGGTCACGACCGCAAAGAGCGCTGCCACGCCGACCAAGGCGACAATGATCGATTTGATCAACGCGCCGAATCCGGGGGCCGACTGCCCATACGCCATCCAACCGCCAAAAGCGCGCCGTTGGAACAGGTAGAGGCCGATCCCCATGGTGATGACGGCGACCACACCCATCGCTCCGCCGGCGGCGACGGCCCGTGCCTCACCGAGGGATTCAAACGCCGCCCGCAAGCCGCCGACCGGGTTGATGGCGAACCGGCTGACGGCCGAGACGGCATCCCTGGTCGCCTCTTTCGATTGGCGCATGATCTCATCGGCCTTACCGCTGTCGTGCTGGACTTTTGCTCCGCACGAGGGACACGCGTCCGCTTCAGCGGGCACATCCTTACCGCATTGCTGACAGAACATGATCATTCCCTCCGGGCTACAGACTATTCTGTGGTGGCTGGTCCTCCGCCCCAGGCGGATGACTGCCGTCCGCCAACGGCGGACAAACTCGATTTCGAATCGGGATTCCCATCGTATCTGTGCTGCATCCTCCCAAGACTGGAGGTCTTTTGTCGATCAAAGATCGACCGCGGTCGTCCGCCTGAGGCGGACGACCCCACCAGGCACTAAGCTCCGCGTTTCGCTGAACGGACGTCACACGCGCCCCCCACCAAGACCACCATCATCAGCCACCGCATGAACCACCTCCGGTTTGGCGGGTTGTGAAATACTGCCACTGTGTCCCAATTAGGGGCCTTGGCAGTCCATGTCAAGGGATCTGAAAGGGGATGGACGCTGGGGGAAGCGAAGTCGGACCCCCGGCGCCCGATCGGGCACCGGGGGCGCACTGCGTGTTGGGCAGAGACTTACCGCCCGCGGCGGTACAAGGCGGTGTACAGCTTCTGAATCTCGTAATCGGAACCCATGCTCTCGACGACGTCTAAGAACGCCGCTTCGAGCCGGTCGTCGTCGCGGCAGTACTTCACGAGGTCTTTCAGGACCGCGCTCATCTCGGAATCCGAGGACATCCCCTTCACGACCGCCAGGATCGCGAGGACCGCGTCGTCGTCGAGGTCGCACCCGTCGATCAGTTTGGCCAGCGACCGCTTCGTCTCGTAATCCGAATCGATCCCGGCGACGGCTTCCAGGTAGCTTCTGACCGCCGCGACATCGCCGCAGACCAGCGGCGCGATCTCGACCAACAGCTCGGCGGTTTCATAGTCGGAATCGAGCTTGACGGCGACTCGCAACACCGTAGCGAGCACCGCGGGATCGGTCTTCCCTTTCAGACTGAGAGCCTGCAGCACACGTCGGGCCTCGTAATCCGAATCCATCTCCGCGACGGCGTTGACGTACCCCTGAAGGAGTTTGTTGTCGCTGCTGCAAAACGGCGCGAGGGCCATCAGCAGCTCGGCCTTTTCGTAATCGGAATCCATGTCGCCGGCCATGCCGAGCACCGCCACTACCATGGCGGGGTTCATGTTCTCTCGCAGGCCGATTTCCTCGAGAGCTCGCCGCGTCTCGTAGTCGGAGTCGATCGTCTCCACGACCGCGACATAATCGTCGATCAGGTCGCTGTGCTCCTCGACGTTGTCGGCGATGTCAATCAGCAGTTGCGCCTTCTCGTAATCCGAATCCATATCGGCGGCGATCTCCAAGACGGCAGCAACCACCTCGGGATCGGCCTGACGATCGATACTCACCGCCGAAAGGGCGCGGCGGGTTTCGTAGTCGGAATCGATCGTCGCCACGACCCGGACATAGTCGGAGATCAGATCGCTGTTGAGCGCGATTTCGTCGGCCATGTTAACGAGCAGTTCCGCCTTTTCGTAGTCGGAGTCGATCTGGCGGGCGACGAGATCGAGGATTCTCCGGTAGTCGTCGCGTTCGAGCCGATCGCTGTCCAGCGCCGCGTCGAGGTAGGCGCGGCTGACATAATCGCTTTTGATCTCGCCGACTTCGGCCAGCACGCCGTCAACACCCTCGTCCCGCATAATCCGCCGCGCCCGCTTTTCGGCGCCGACGCCGGTCCTACGGATAACATCCAGCACCACACCCGCGAGCCAGTTGGGCGCATCGTCGGTGATCTTCTGCCGCTGTCCGTCAATCGAGTAGTCGTAACGCAGTCCGTCCCCGTCATCGGGCTCAACATAAAGCTCATGCCGTTGCGAACCCTCTTTCACCCAGAGATGAAAGAAGCCGCCGTCGGAGATGCTCTCGATCGACCGGTCGTCATCACTGAATTCGACCCGTCCGTACATCTCGATCTTAATCTTGTCGCGCCCGTCCGACCAGGCGACCGTGGTCTCACCGTCGTCATCGAGGGAGATGAACACACCCTTGCCCTGGATTTCGAAGGGATCGGTACGCCAGTCGGCCGCCGGGGTGATCAGGCCGGTATTCGTGGACCGCACCGGTTCCGGCACGTGCTCCACCGGCGCGGGTGGCTGCACCGTGAGGATTTCCGGCACCATCAGACGCAGGGCCTTCTCAAGCCAGAGCCGCGCGTCGGCGTCGAACGTGCGCCGCTTGCCATCGACATAGTAGGCGTACGCCAACCCGTCACCGCTGGGCCGCACGTCGAGTTCGATCCGGACGTCGCCGTGCTCTTCCTTGATCGCGAGGAAACCATCATCAGAAATGCTGCGCACGTCGCGATGGCCGGCGGCGAACTCGATTTTCCCGCTCAGCGCCGCCCGGATCTCCTGCTTCTCGTCAATCCAGACTTTGAGCTTGCCGTCGCAGTGACGGGACGAATGAATCGTACCGGTGATCGGCAGATCGAAAACCTTGTCATCCCAGTCGAGCACGCGGCTATCGGGATCAGGAACCGGCGCCGGGGCACGTCCGGCAATCGGAGTGTCCAAATTGACGGCCAACATCTCCGGCGCGGGATCGGTGTCCGTCCCGGGATCGGCAGTCATCGCGGACAGCTCCGGCTCCTCGACCGGATCGGGGACTACATAAGAGACAGGTATGATGTCATCCTCAACCCAGCCCTCATCGTCGGGGGGTTCAGGAATGGTGGCCTCATCCGGCTCGACCGTAGCCCGCGACTCACCGCGATCCGCATAGGCCTGCACCGCGTCACTGAATTCGGTGAATGTGACCTGCTCGATGGGAAGTCCGACGGCCGGTGCGATATGAACGGCCCCAGCCGCCACCGCCACGACCGCGATCACCGAACCGATGAGACGCGGACGCGACAATCGTGTTCCCTCGGTCCGGTGGTGGCTGAGCAGCCGTTCGAAACGACGGAATATCTGCTTGCGGCTGGTCAAGGCACCCGGGATCAACGAGGCATCGGAGACGGTCGCGAGATGTGTCAAACGCGTGAGGCAGCGCGCGTAATCCACCGGGCAGCCAAGCTGTTCGACCACCAGCGCGTCGCAGGCCAGTTCGCGTTCCAAATCGAGCCGCCGGCCGATCCAGTGCACCGCCGGATTGAAAAAGAACAGCGCCTCAATCATGCGCTGGCCGAGCTTGGTCCAGTCGTCCCAACGCACGAGGTGCGCGAGTTCATGACGCACAACCGCATCCAGCTCCGCGTCGGAGAGTTGGTCGACAAGGTGGCGGGGAATGAGAATGATCGGTCGGCCCAGGCCGGCCGCCACCGGGCAAGTGACCGCGGACGACGTACGGATATCGACTGTCCGCCGGGCGTTCACGCGATCCAGCACGTTGTCAAGCCGCACCCGACGCGGCCCGTCCAGCGGCGCGCTGGTTCGCTTGATCGACACCATCCGACGGTACGCCTGCCAGAGACGAAATATCAACGCCGCCGCGATACAGAACCAGACGGCAAGAAGAGAGACCGGCAGAAGACGTGCCAACAGAGGCAGGATCGCCGGTTCGCGCGCCGCCTCATTCGCGGTCTGCGAAGTACGCGCAATCGCCAGTCCGTCGGTTTTCCTCTCCGTCACATCGGACCGAACCACAGGGTGAGATTCGACAGAAACGGCGGCCGAAGGCGCGGGATGCGATTGCTCTTGCTGCACCGACGTCACCAGCAGCGGTTCAGGCCGCACGGACTCGATCGGAGATTCGATCTCCGGTGATGACGTCAGAGGAGCGACGTGCAGCGGGGTGGAGGTTGAGATCGGGGCGGACAAGGCCGCGTCGGTGGTGGCAACGGTCTGAGTGTCGGTACCGGGACCGCCGATGACAAGAGGCACCGCGACGAGCAGAATCAGCGCCGACCACCAGACCAGGTAACCGGTGGCGGCGTTCATACTCTTTGCCGAGAGCCGCAATCCCCAGACGAGCCCGCCGAGAAGGATCCCGAGCCAGATTCCGTGCGCCGCAACCGTCACCGCGTCGTGCGACACCCCGACTATAACGTTAAAGAACGTTTCCATCACGTCCCCTCTTCGTACTGTTGCGTCATCTCTTTGAGTCGCTCCAACTCTTCGGTACTGAGCTTTTCGTTTTTCAGGATGTTCATCAGAAGCAGTGCCGGGGAGTCCTCGAAAAATCCCCGAACCACGTGGCGCACAGCCTGCCGTCGCGCCTGCTCCCGCGATACCAGCGGCTGGTACACATGAGCCCGTCCCTCCTTAATGTGACGGAGGTATCCTTTCCGTTCCAGGATGCGCATCGTCGTCAGGATAGTGTTGTACGCTAATTGGCGGTCGTCTTTCAGCGCGGCGACAACATCGTTGACCGTCGCTTCGCCTCTATCCCACACGACGTTCATCAACCGCCGTTCGGCTTCCGTCAGATTCGGGGTCTTCTTTCTCGGCATGGCAGTGTCTCGATCGGCAACTCTTAAGGAATTAAGATCACCTCAGCGGGTAATTACGGAATTCTCCAGAAAAGGTTCAACTAATTCCTTGGTTTTTATGAATTTCCCGACAGTCCAGGGCCACCAGATAGACTAACCAGTTGCAATATATTGGTTTGCGATCCTGCGTCGGGCCATCTTTGGCACGGGCCTGCGGGTGGGCGACCCAACAGCTTATCGCGATGGGTGGAGGCAACCGCACCGGTGAGCCGCAGGGGCACAAGCGGGGCTGGGAGCTGTCGTTTCGCCCGGATTCGTCGAGCAGACCTTCAGCGTGCTCTCACCCGACAACCGAAGATATGTCCGCAGACAGCCACATACGGCTGCTTTTGTTGCCTTCGTCGATTTAACCCGTTTGGAAGGTTTTTCCGCCGCCAACCCGACGGCCTTTCCGTTTCCGGCATTCCGTCGCGCAAGAGTATGGGAATCGCCCCACTCCCCGGCAGCCGAACTCATTGTCCGACAATGCGGTGCGACAGCGCGGGCGGTGCCGCCACATCTCGGCACCGCATTTGACTTCTCTCGCGGGGCTGGACTTCTGTCCGGCCATCCGGGAGGGGGGCTCCCGCTCGCTTTGTGGTTCGCATCGCGTTCAAAAAGGGGAGAGCATGGACAAGAAATCGGGCGTCTGGTTCTGGGTGCTCCTGGCGGTAATCATCTTCGTTCTTTACTGCCTCACGATGCAGCGCCCGTACTGCCAGACTCTTGATGAGTTAAGGCTGCGTCAGCCCGCTGCGGAGGGCGTCACATCGTCGACCGGGACACCGCTCCCGGTCGACCGACCCAGCGACGCCTACAAGTCCCCCGCCCTGTTCAATTCTGATACGACAGAACAGGCGCGCGACCGAGCACGCACGGGAGAGCCGTCCGGCGGGTCACCGGCTGCGGCCGCACCGTCCTGGGTCCCCAACGACACCGTCCAACCGATTCTCCGCCCCGATCAGAGCATCCCTGAACCGTTCGGCTACGCTCTGTTCGCGAATCAGGACAATGCACCGAGCGATCCCTACGCCAACGTCGTACCCGAGGAATACCAACTGGGCACCGGCGATCACCTGCATGTCGCCATGTGGGGACGGGTCGATCAGGAATTCGAGCTGATCATCGATCGCAGCGGTCGCGTCTTCATCCCCAAGACGGGCCAGATCATGCTGGCCGGGATGACCGTCACCGAAGCTGAGAAGGCGATCGCGACCCGTCTGCAAGCGATCTACTCCGATTTCGAACTCGCGGTTACGCTGGGCCAGTTGCGCACCGTCCGTGTGTATGTCTTCGGCGAGGTTCGCAGGCCCGGGGCGTACACGGTCGGCGCCGCCGCGACACTGGTCGATGCCCTGTATCAGGCCGGCGGACCGAACGAGCGGGGCACGCTCCGACGTGTCCGCCTGGTCCGCGGCGACCAGACAACCGATGTCGATCTGTACGATTTCCTCCTGACCGGACACCGTACCAGCGACCCGCGTCTGGCCGCCGGCGACGTCGTCTTCGTCGATATCGCCGGACCGCGCGCGGTCGCACGCGGCCGGGTCAAACGCCCGGGCATCTACGAGTTGAACGGTCCCACGACATTAAGAGAGTTCACCCAGCTCGCCGGGGGATTTGAGGTGGACGCCTACCGCAACCGCATTATGATCGACCGGCTGCAGGACACCGACGGGCGGCAACTCCTCGACGTCGATCTCTCCGGCGACCAGGAGATTACCGTCACCGCACGACCGGAAACTGAACGCGAAGCGAATGTCCACAGGATGTCGGGATGGGACGTGCCGGTTCTCGACGGCGACGACATCAGTGTCTTCTCGATGTTCGAGGCGCGTCCGAATCTGGTGTGGCTGGACGGCTGGGTGAAACACCCCGGCGCCTTCGAACGCGTCGAGGGAATGACGGCCGGCGCGTTGATCGATTGGGGCGAACAGCTCAAGCCGGGCGCCTATTTCCCGCGCGCCGATCTCGTGCGCGCCGACCCCGACGGCAAGACGCAGTTGATCGCCGTCGACCTCGAGGCGGTCATCGACGATATGGAGGATGCAGAGATCGTCCTGCACGACGGCGATCGCCTGACGGTCTACGCCCGTGATGCGGTCGAGCCGTCCCGCACCGTGAGCATCGTCGGCGAGGTGCGCAACCCCGGGGAGTACCATCTCTACGAGGCGATGCGCCTCTCCGATCTGGTTTTCCAGGCAGGTAACATGACGCGACGCGCCCTCACTCAGGCGCTCGAAGTCGTGCGCAAGAACCCGGACGGCACCACCCGCACGCTCCAGTGCAATCTGCGCGACGCCCTCAAATACGGCGATCTCCCCGAAGACATCGTGCTGAAGGAAGGGGATTACGTCTTCGTCCGTCCCGATCCCAACATCGGAGCCCATCGTCTGGTGCACCTTGAGGGTGAGGTGCAGTATCCGGGACGGTATTCGCTGATCCGGGACGATGAGACGTTCCATGACGTCCTCCAGCGCGCCGGCGGGCTGACGCCCCAGGCCTTTCCCGCAGGCACCGTCTTCATCCGCGAACAGATTTCCGAAGACATGCAGCGGCTGAATTACTCGCAGATCCTGCAGAACGCCCAGCCGCTCGTCGAAGACTCGACCGGACACGTTTCCCGAGAGGAATTGATCCTGGTCAACCCCGAATCGATGACACGCATCGTCATCGACATTCCCGAGATCATACGAGAGAACGGGGGGCCGGCGGACATCGTCCTGCGTCCCGGAGACCGCATCACGATTCCTGCAATCCCGTCCGGTATCCAGGTTCACGGCTCGGTCGCGGCCCCGGGTACGATCGGGTATCGCAAGAACTGGCGCGTTAAGGACTACATCTCGCGTGCCGGCGGCACCACCCGATCATCCGACGCGGACGGAATTCGCGTTGTCATGGCCGACGGGCAGGTGGTCGAGTGCGGCAACAAGAACCGCCGCATCGCACTCGGCGACGCGATCTTTGTTCCGACGCGCATCAAGAAGAGCAGTGACTGGCTGAAAACTCTGACACAGACCGTATCCATCGTCGGCGGCGTCGCCACGACCGTCCTCGTGGTACAGTCGCTGGGGAATTGACCGATGCGTACCACGACCTTGCACCGCCCTCGACCGGAATCGGCAATCCGTTCCCGCATCCGTCCCCTGCGCGACCTGCCGGAGACACCGCCCGCCGCACAGTGGGACTTCGCCGCGGGCCTGGGCTTCGTCTGGAAATGGCGGACACCGGTGATCGCGTTTGTCGTCGCCGTCACCGCTCTCACCGCGCTCTACAGCTGGCGCACACCCAATCGTTACACCGCTTCCGCCACCCTGTTCATCAACTCGTCATCCAATCAACAATCGGCGCTGGCCGCCCTGGGCCCACGTGTCACCATGGCGCTCGGCAGTCCCGACCTTCAAAGCGACCGGGCGATCTATCCCGCATTGCTGCGCTCCCGCTCGGTCATCGAGCCGCTTCTGACCGCGCCTCTGCCGACACGATCATCGCCGCCGCGTGACGATGTCACGCTCGCAGCGATCTTCGGTACGGGCGATCCCGAACGCGGCTGCGACGCGGTGCGCGGAATCACGGAGGTCACCCACGATCGCCTGTCCGGCATCAGTCATGTCGCCGTCACGTTGGAGGATCCGGTTACGGCCGCGGCGGTCTGCAACGCACTGGTGCGCGCGATGACGTTACGGAGCATCGGTATTCGCACCGCCGACGCCCAGAAGGTCCGCCGCTTCGTTGACGACCGTCTCGCGGAGGTCAAAGCCGAACTCACACAAGCGGAACGAAGGCTGCAGGAGTTCCGCAACCGGAACCGCAACTACAACCAGACGAGCGATCCGGATCTCCTGCTTGCCGACGAACGGCTGGCGCGCGATGTGGCGCTGAAATCGAATCTCTTTCTCCAACTATTCCAGGAATACGAATCGGCCCGCATCGAGGAGAAGCGCGACATCGCCTCTGTGCAGGTCCTCGATTCCGCCTATGTGCCGACCACCAAGAGCGGCCCTCGGCGGATTCGCACGACTGCGATGGCGGCGGTCGCGTCCGGCCCCTTCGCCGTCGCTCTCCTGCTCGCGTTCCATTTTGTCATGGGCACCGTGCGGCCGGACGACGAGACGCACCCCCATGAGAGGCGCATCGATGCCTGAGGCAATCCCTGGGACATGTGAACCGCACACGGTCGTCCTCATTTGCGGGGCGCGCCCGAACTTCGTGAAAATTGCGGCGCTCCACCGGGCGCTTTCCGCGCGACCCGGCCGGTGCCGTCCGCTGATCGTGCACACCGGTCAACATTATAGTCCCGAACTCTCGGACGTCTTCTTCCGGGAACTGGAAATCCCGCCGCCCGATCTCCACCTTAACGTCGGTTCGGGCTCGCACGGGGAACAGACCGCCCGCGCCCTGACCGGCATCGAAGCGTGTCTCATGCACTACCGGCCCGATCTGATGGTCTGTGTCGGCGACGTCAACTCGACCCTCGCCGCGGCGCTGGCCGCCGCCAAGTGCAGGATCCCCAGCGCCCACGTCGAGGCGGGTCTCCGCTCGGGCGATCGCGCCATGCCCGAGGAGATCAACCGCATCGTCGCCGATCACCTCTGCGACTGGTTGTACACGACGACTGATGAGGCCAACGACAACCTGCGCCGCGAGGGGATCGACCCCGCGCGCATCGTCTTCGCCGGCAACGTGATGATCGACACGCTCTACCGCCACCTCCCGCGCGTCGATCGCGAGGCCGTCCTGCGACGACTCCGGTTGGCCGCCGGATCCTTCGTTCTTCTGACCATGCACCGGCCCGCCAACGTTGACGACCCCGACAGTGCCCGCCGGCTCATCGAGACAATCCGACGCGTCGCCCAACACCATCACGTCGTCTTCCCGATGCACCCGCGCACACGTGCCCGCCTGAGCGACATGCTCCAGTCCGATTCCTGGACACAGGGCGGCGGCGGCCGGGGCGTGACGGTTTGCGAGCCGCTCGGCTACCATGACTTTGTGGCGTTGCAACAATGCGCCTTCGCCGTGCTGACCGACTCGGGCGGGATCCAGGAAGAGACGACCGCCCTCGGTGTCCCGTGCCTGACCCTGCGTCCCAATACCGAACGTTACGCGACGGTATCGATGGGCACCAACGCCCTGGTCGGCCTCGATCCCGAGCGTGTCATGACGACCCTGGAGACGCTGCCGGCTTTCGCCGATCGGAACGGGGCGATCTTCCCACGTCTGCCCTTTTGGGACGGCCACGCGGCCGAACGCATCGCCGAACATATTTGCACGCGGGTTTTGGGCACCGATGACGCGCGTGACACACGCGCTCATGCGGAGTACGTTCCGCGACAGATGGTGGGGGCTCACTAATGGATCCACACAGTTTCGCGATACCGTTCACTCGCCCCGCGCTCGACGACCGTGACAGCGAGGCCGTGGCGGCAACGATCGCCTCGGGCTGGATCGCCGCGGGGGAGAAGGTGCGACGGTTCGAAGAAGAGTTCGCGGCGTTCATCGGACGACGTCATGGGATCGCCTGCCATTCGGGCGCGGCGGCGCTCGAGCTGGCGCTGCGGGCACTCGACATCGGTCCCGGGGATGAGGTCATCGTCCCCGCGCTGACCTTTTCCGCTACCGCGGCCGCACCCCGGCGACTCGGGGCACGTGTCGTCTTCGCCGACGTGCGATCGCCTGACGATTTGACGCTGGCGGCCGGCTCGGTGGCCGCCGCCTTCACGCCGCGCACCAAAGCGGTCATTTTCATGCCGTACGGGGGGTATGCCGGTTCGCTGGCCGATGTGGCTCGCGTGTGCAGCGATGCCCGGGTAACGCTCATCGAGGACGCCTGCCATGCGCCGGGAGCGAAGGCGGGCACACGAAACGTCGGCACCTACGGCCGCATGGCCACTTACAGTTTCCACACGACCAAGAACATAACCACGGCCGAAGGCGGGATGGTCCTCTTCGACGATCCTCATCTTATCGCGCCAATGCAGCAGAATCGCTCGCACGGCGTCCGGCGCGTGCCGGAAATGACTGCCGACGGCGCCGACTATACGGTGGAGCGCGTGGCGCACAACCATCGCATGAGTGACATGACCGCCGCCCTGGGTCTGGCGCAATTGACCCGGCTGGAGGAGTACAACCGCGAAAGAATACGCCTGTCGCAGCGATATGACAATCTGCTGGAAGACATGCCGGGACTCACACGACCATTCGCGCAGGACCGTGACAACGGCGTGGGACATCTTTACCCGGTCATTCTGCCGGAGGGAACGGACCGCCGCGCGGTACGTCTCGCTCTCCGTGAACGCGCGATCGGCACGTCGGTCCATTATGTACCGCTGCACCGTGAGCCCGCGTATCGCAATGGCGCGCGTGCACTCCCGTTACCGGTTACCGAAGCGGTCGCACCGCGACTGCTGACCCTGCCGCTATACGTGGGCATGACCGAGATTGAGCAGCAAACGGTCATTGCGACGCTCCGGGATTCGCTATCCGCCACCACCGACCCGTTGACGGCAATCTGCGCCGGGACGACTCCTGATTGTAAGTGTTGGCGGGGAACTGTCCGACATTCGTAACATGACGAACGCGACCGCACCGCAAACCGAAACCAGCGCCGCGCAGCGGGCACCAACACTGCCGCCGGAGGCGCGGGTGGAAATCGTCGGCACGATACCTCCGCCTTACGGGGGTGTCACGATCCACTGCGAGCGCCTGCTCGATCACCTGACACGCGCCGGCATCACGGCACGCCTCTGGGATCTCGGCGGACGCGAGGACACCAAGCAACGGATTCACCGCTACGAACCGAACGAACTCCGCCGCGCGGTGAAACCCGGTAGACCGACAGTCATACACTGGCATCAAATTCCCGACCGCCGGGCAATGGGTCACCTCTTCGCTGACCAGTGGTTGATGGGATCGAACCGTCAACGGACCGCGACCATCCTGTCATTCCACAACAGCCGCATCGACACGCAGGTGGCCGCACAACCGATCTGGAAGCAAGCGGCGATTCGTTGGTTTGTACGACGGTGCGATGCGATCATCTTCGACGCCCAGGAGGGTCGGGATCAGGGTCTCGCACTGGGGTGTTCCCCCCAGCGGTGCTTCGTCATCCCCGCATTCATACCCCCACCTCCGGAATCGGTACGACCGGAGTGTCTGCCACCGCGGGTACGCGCGTTCATCGACGCTCATGATCCGGTTCTGGCCGCGGTCGGATGGACGATCGATTTCGTCAACGGCACCGACATCTACGGAATCGACCTGCTCGTCGAGGCAATGGGGAAACTGATTCAAAAACACCCCTCTATCGGCCTTGTCTTCCGACTTGCGCAACCACAGCAATTGGAATACTTCCAGCGACTCAAAGAACGCGCCGAAACCCTCCAAGTCGCACGCAACATCCTCTGGGTTACCGAGCCGCTGGAGAGCGCCACTGCGATCTGGAAGGCATCAGACATCTTCGTGCGGCCCACGTGCACCGACGGCGACGCGGTATCGGTCGGTGAGGCGATGCACTTCGGCGTGCCGGTCGTGGCGTCTGATGCGGTCAAACGCCCAGCCGGCTGCCGTACATTTCACAACCGCGATGTCCGCTCGCTGGTCGACGCGATCGAGGAGACCTTGGATGATCGCGCACCGTCCCACCACCACGATTCCAGCGCTCCGGTCGGCTCGATGGCGAATCATGCCGATGAGATCATCGCGGTCTATGCACAGGCCTTGGCGGGGATCGGGTAGTCCGCGCATTGACTCGTCAGCATATCCCGAATCACCACTCTGAGAATCCGCCGACCGGCCCCCTGACCTCCATCGAAACACGGGTACCCCACAGCTCTGGCGCCTGTTTCAAAATTGTGGTACCAGGCCCAGAGCCCCGGTAAAGGCGGCATCACCGGGTGGCAGCCAGAAGGACCGCTCGATTGTGACACTTGTCAGATCGATAACATTTAGCGGCCCTGTGTAGACCAGGTCGGCTCGTGGAGCCGTGATGACGGTTTTGTCTCCAGGTAGGAACAGAACCTGGGACGGAATGAAGAACTCTCCAATGGGCAAAACAATCCTCTGCAGATGCACCATTTGATCGAGGTCGAAGACGTCCAATGTCGGACGCGAATTGAATATCAGCGGCGCGCTCGGATCGGTGACCACCGCCAGAAGGCCGTCCTCACTGATTGCCACCTCACCCAGAGGGTAGATCAATGGATACTGCAGCAGGGTCTCACCCGTGAGGACATCTCCAACGACAAACCAGGTTTGATCTATCCTTTCGCGATATGCGATGACCAGAACCCGTCTCCCATCCGGGTGAAGTCTCGCGAACTCGGTGTGCAGAAGCGCACCATTGCTCAAGTGTGGCTCATACCGACCGGAGACTTTGCCGGATTCAAGGTCCAAAACCGAGACCACTGGTGGTCTTTGGGAGATCGGGCCGGATGTAGTTACTGTTGCGGCGACCTGGGTTGCGGAGAGAGGTCCCCAGCCCGGTATGATGCTGTCCGGGAGAGTAAGTAAGACGTTCCCGTCGCGCGCGCGAAGAACATCGTGACCATGAACGAGCAGGACCCCGTCCTTGTGCATCGTGACCATGAGTTCGTCGGCACCATGGAACCACCCCACTTCTCCCGTCCTGCTGTCCCGTTGCGTCAACCCCCGGGGGACATCAGGCCCCTGACTGCCCCGGACGGTGTAGAGCCAGCGACCATCCGGAGATACTTCCATATCGAAGACGAATGACTCCAGCGAGATGGAGTCGACGAGCTGGAAACTGTCGGCGTTATAGATGTACAGGAGATGTTGGTTGGGTCTCACGCTGAACTTCGTGGCACCGATGTAGATGTTGTACTTGACCGGCCCCGGGTCCACACTGCGCCTCGACGTGCAGCCCAGCGCCAACCCCACGGCAGCCAGCGTGAGAATCGCGGCCACCCGCCAGACCACTCTCCAGATCCGATCCATCAGGCTTCCTCCCTGAATCGGCCCTCCACGAGCCTCTTTCTGTATCGCTATGGCGTACCTCCTTTCGGAACATCGCGGTTTCGGACGTTTCTCGCCAGCGGTTCCTCAGCGCGGCGGCCCACGCTCCCCTGCTGAGTCTGTCTCCACCAGTTTGTCGCTGCAATCGACAAGACCCTCGACGCCGAGGCGCCATCCTCGGAATCGTGTGCAAACGCGTCGGATGCACCGACATTGAACCACGCCGATCGGATCATCGCGGTCTATGCACAGGCCTTGGCGGGGATCGGGTAGGCGGCGCACTGCCTCATCAGCACATCCCGCATCGTCGCCTTGAAGATCCCCCGACCGGCCCCCTGACCTCCATCGCAACGCCCGGAAGAACTTTCCGCTCCACAGGGACAACCGTACGTCCCACCGCCCGCGTCCTTGCCGGAATCCGGCAAGCGCCGAGATCGGCTGTGCCGAAACGTATTGCGGCACAGAGGGCTGCAAGAAATGTATGGGCACATCCCCGTTTCGGCACGCGGTCTGATACATGCAGGACTCGGGGGAAGTAACGTCCGAGTAGACCGTTGACGAGCATACACACATCGGGGATTCCCGACTTCCGGAACCCCGTCGACCGACTGTCTCTCGATTAACGAATCGTCGAGGCCGGTCATCAGGAACAACGGTCAGCGCGACGAGGGGGGCAACGTGACTGAATCTCCAGAGAGAACCAGAACCGCAGTCATCCTTGCCGGCGGCAAGGGGACGCGACTGCGTCCCTACACGACATCGTTTCCCAAACCGCTAATGCCGGTCGGCGATCAGCCGATCCTGGAAATCCTCGTCGGGCAACTCGCGCGCGCCGGGTACAACCGTCTCTTTTTCGGCGTAGGCCACCTGGCGGAGCTGATCCGGGCCTACTTCGGCGACGGTGCCCGCTGGGACGTGCAGATCGAGTACGCTTACGAAGACGAGCCTCTCGGCACCGCCGGCCCGCTGCGGGCGCTCGCCGATCGCCTGCCGCCGCACTTCCTCGTCTGTAACGGCGACATTCTGAGCGATGTCGACTACGGCCGCTTTCTCGACGATCACATCACCGGCGATCCTCCGCGCCTGCTGACGATCTCGACGCACCGTCGCGTGCTGCACTCCGAATACGGTGTGCTGGAGTGCGCGGCCGACGGACTGGTGCAGGATTACATTGAGAAGCCGACCTATCCTCTCTGTGTTTCCGAGGGAATCTACGCGTTCTCAAAGAGCGCGCTCGACTGGATCCCGCCGGACCAGAGAATCGACTTTCCCGACTTGGTGATGAGGCTCCTGCGTTCCGGGGAACCGGTGGCGACGTCTGAGCACACCGGGCTCTGGCTCGATATCGGCCGTCCCGACGATTACGAAAAGGCACAGGAACTCCGCGCGCAACATCCGGAGGTGTTTGCTTCGGAACGCGCGGACGACGCGCGCGCGGGGCGACCACGAACCGAGGAGATCGCTCTCAGGCACTGACACGGAATCCACACGGAGCGACAGGCAATTCATACAAGTGGGGGCACTGATGAATGGCACCGCAACCGCTGAACCAGTCACGATCAACCGCATCGGCACATGGGTCGAAAGAGGCGCGTTTGAAACGGTTGCCGAGGAACGTGCCCTGCTGCCGCGCCCGCTACGCGGCCGCGTCGCGTTGGTCTCCGGAGCCACGCAGGGGATCGGGCGTTGCGCCGCCATCGCTCTGGCGCAACGAGGGGCCATCGTCGCCATCAATCATAAGGGCGCCGCGCAGGACGCCGAATCCCTCTGCAAGGTGATCGCCTCGTTCGGGTCGCGGTCGCTTCTGGCCCGCGCGGACGTGGGCGACGACGCATCATGCAATCAAATGGTCGCCGACGTCCTCCAGACACTCGGCCAGATCGACATCCTGATTCATACGGTTGAAGAGACGGCCGACGGGCCGCTTCACTTGCTGCACCGGCGCCAGTGGGAGGAAACTCTCCGCGGCCATCTCGGCGGCGCCTACAACCTGACACGCGCGGTGATCAACCCGATGCGCCAGCGCGAATTCGGGCGCGTCATCTTCGTCGCCGGTCCGCCGCCGTTGAGCGGCAACCCGCATCAGGCGGCGACGATCGCCTCCGCCGGCCTGGCGGGCCTGACCCGGACCCTGGCCGCCGAAAACGCACGGGTCGGCATCACCGCCAATTGTATTCGCCCCGGCTTCATCGAAGCACCCGCGTCGCTCGCGGACACCGCGACTGACACGCAGCAACTCGCGTCAGCGGTTCCGATGGGACGGTTGGGCCGGCCGGAAGAAATCGCGCATCTGATCGAATTTTTGGCATCGGCACGAGCATCCTATATCACCGGCCAGGTGTTCCAGGTCGACGGCGGTCTTTCACTTTGAGGAGCCTCCCGCGACGCACGACGTCGGCTGGACGGATTTTGGAACTGTGAAACCATCGCGCACCCACACTCTCCCGATGTGGCGGCTGGTTCTCTGGAAAGGCAGAGATCGGCTGCGCCGCGAGTGGCAGTTGACGGCCGCCCGTTGGCGGGAGGCACCCGGGACCCGGCCACACGACTGGGAGAAAACCGTGGCCGCTGCGCTCGACGGACACACGTGGGGCGATCATTTCACGCAACGAGATCGTTGCTGGCTGTGGACCGATGCGGAACTCGACGACATCGCGGCGTGGATGCGAGCGCAGCGTCCCGAAATCTGCCGCGCCACACTCTGGCGGGCGCAGCGCGCGGTGACCCGGCACGTGGATATCCTCGGCTACGGTGAGGTTGAGCTGCCTGACCATTACGATTGGGTCACCGACCCAATCTCCGGCGCGCGCTGGCCCCGCGGCCGTGCCGAATGTATCCCGATCATTCTGAATGATCCCCGATCCGATATTAAGCACCTCTGGGAAATCGCCCGCTTTGCGTTCGCGCCGACTCTTGGTGCCGCCTGGCGTACCACCGGCGATCGTTCCTGCGCGAAGTCGCTGATGGCGTGGATCGACGATTTCATCAGCGCCAATCCGTACGGGTACGGGCCGCACTGGACCAATCCGATGGAGGCCGCCATCCGGGCGGTCAACTGGATGGTCGGCTGGTCGCTTGGTCGCCCCGTACTGGGAAACGACGAGGATTTCGTGCGCCGATTTGTCGGGTCGTTGATCGATCACGGACGGTTCATCGCCGCCAATCTCGAACGGACGCGCCGCGGGATCAACACGAACCACTACATCGCCGATTGCGTCGGTCTCTACGCAATCGCAGCGTTTCTGCCCGAGTGGCCTGAGGCAACGCACTGGCACAAGCTGGCGGTGGCTGAACTCGCCGCCGAGGCCGAGGTGCAGATTCTCCCCGATGGATTCTGCTACGAATCATCGATCGGGTATCACCGCCTGACGTTCGAGATGTGGTTTCTCGCGTGGCGTCTTGCGGACAGGCTGGCCGAGCCGGGGCTTAGACCTCTCTCCTCACGTCTGCTGAAGATGGCGGAATTCTCATTGTGGCATGCCGATGACACGGGCCGTCTGCCGGCGTTTGGTGACGGCGACGACGGGCGGTTCGTGTTCTGGCAGCCACGCGACCCGCACGACCATGCGTCGGTATGGGATCTGGCGGAGGCCGCCTGGGGGCTGATCGAGGCGCCGCACCCGCGGCACGCGCAAGTGGAGCCCACCGAAGACGTTCTCTGGCTGCTGGGTTCCGACGCATACCAACGTTTGATTCGACGACGGACAAGTGCGAAAGACCCTGACGAGGAACCGATCGACCGCGGCTCGTGCCTGTTCCCGAATGCCCGGATCGCCGTCATGCGTTCCCGGCGCTGGTTGATCCATGCATACGCCAACCCGGTCGGGACCGGCGGCGTAGGCGGGCACAAACACAACGACCTTCTTTCCTTCACCGCCGCCTGCGACGGCGCACCGATTGTCGTCGATCCGGGAACCTGGGCGTACACGACCGACCCGGCGTTGCGCAATCGCCTGCGCCGCACCGCGGCGCACGCCACGGTCTGCATCGACGGTGAGGAACAGAACCGATTCCTGCCGCGTCAGTTGTTCGCCCTGCGCGAGGATGCCACACCCGAGATTGCGGCTTTCGAGCAGAACGGCACCGGCGTGCGTATCGTGATGCGTCACGACGGCTACCGCCGGCTCGCATCGCCCGTCGCGGTTGAGCGAGAGATTGCCCTCGATCACGTCACGGAAACCGTGTCAATCACCGATCGACTGAGCGGCGTCGGCGAGCACGACATCGAGGTCATCCTCCCACTCGGCGATCGGCCCGCTCATCTGACCGAGGAGCGCACCATACTCCTCGGAGATCGAGACGCGCCATCTCTTGCCGTCACATTCGGCGGCGAGGGCAACTGGACTACCCGGTTGATACCCTCTTGGAGATCCGAGGCTTACGGCCGGAGGCGGACTCACCACCGTCTGGCTTTCACCGCCCGTCTGACGCTGCCTGCTGCCTGGACGGTTACGCTCACACCTGTCGCGGTCAGGGAATCCACGGAAGAGGCTGTTCCCGCTCACGTGGCGGGCAGTCGCCCGCATCATGCCGCAGAAACGTCCGCCGTGCGGGCCGCGGCAGGGACGCCGGAGGTTGCGCATGCAGGGTCGTGACGTCATCATAGTGTCAACGCAGGACTTCGATGACCTCTGGACGCGCAAGCAGCGCTGGGCGTCGCGGTTGGCGCACAGTAACCGCGTGCTCTACGTCGAATCGCAGATGCACTGGTTGACACTGCTGCGGACGTGGCCGCTGCATCGCTCACGTCTGCGCGCCCGTCGTCGCGCCCTGCGTCGTGTTCGACGGAACCTCTGGGTTTGGACGCCGCCTGTCATCTGGCCGTTTTTCCAGATGTGGCGTCCGATCAACCGCCTCAACAACCGGCGCCTCAGCCGACATCTGCAGAAACAGAGCGCGGCACTCGGCTTCCGCGGGCCGCTTCTCTGGCTCTATACGCCGTACTCGACCGATCTGATCGACGCCCTGCGGCCCGCCGGCACGATCTACGAGAGTGTCGACGATTTCTCTGCGGCGAAGGGACTGATCCGCGCATCGGTCATCAGGCGGATGGAAGACACCACTTTCCAGCGGGCCGATCTCACCCTCGTGACAACGCCCCATCTGGGTGAAATCGCGACGCGGCGGACGACGCGCTGGCGGCTTTCGCCCAACGCCTGCGACGTCGCGTTCTTCGCCCGCGCGGGTGATTCGGGAACGCCGGTCCACCCCGCGTTGCGCGACCGCCCCCGTCCGATCTTTGGTTTTGTCGGTGCGGTGGCCTACTGGGTCGACTGTGAACTGCTCGCCCACCTGGCGCGGGCCAGGCCCGACGCCACCGTGGTTGTCGTCGGCCCGGTACGGGTTGACATTGCGCCCTACGCGCACATCCCGAACCTCGTCTTCCTCGGCGAAGTGCCGTACGCGTCGCTGTTGGAGGTCCTGCGCGGCTTCGACGTTTGTCTCAATCCGTACAAGACCGACAATGTCGCGCGCGGTGCCTCACCTCTGAAACTCTACGAATATCTCGCCACCGGCAAGCCGGTGGTCTCCACGCCGATGCCCGAAGCCGAAAGGTTCTCTGACGTCGTGCGTATCGCCGGCACTTACGACGATTTCGTCGCGGCCTGCAACGCCGTCTGTGAAGAAATGCCCGAGGAGGCCGAGCAACGTCGCAAGCACCAGCACGAACTCGTGGCACCGCACACCTGGGAGGCACGCTTCTCCGAGATTGAAGGCTGGCTCGACGACTTCGTGCCGGTAGCGGCATTCGCTCCCGCCGCGGCCACGGAGAGACCGCAACCATGGACGTTCACGCGGACGCCGGAACGTTCGCCCCGCGCGGAGAAACGGTCACGGCACGTGGTCGTCAACGCCCTCTCCGTCACCGGACCGGAGTTGGCCGGTGGTTTCACATTCCTGACCAACATTCTCCGCCCCATGATCGCCCAACACCGCGACGTTCGCTTCAGCGTGGTCGTGACGAGGCGTGCCGCCCGTCACCTGGCGTGCGACTGCGACAATCTCAGACTTATCGAACGCCCCAACATTGTCGGCCGCGGCCCGGTGCGCGCGGTCTACGAACGTCACCTCATGCCCCGCCTCCTCCGGCGACTTGGAGCGGATGCCTACTATCTGCCGTACGGATTTCTCCCGTCGCGGCGCGTCTGCCCGCAGATCATGGTGTTCCAGAATTTGTATGTCCTCCACGCCGATGAGTACGCGCACTGGTCGGCGCCGCATTGGTGGGCGCGGCTTTACGAGCGCATCCGTCTGGGCGTGTTCAGCCGCCGGTTACGATCCGATTGCCTCGCCGCCGACCGTATCCTGGCCGTCTCGGAAACGGCCCGGCGGGAACTGGTCGCTCGCTTAAACATCCCGGATGACCGTATCGCCGTCGTTCACGAGGGAGTTGGTCCCCCGTTCATCCGGACCGCCGATACGGCAGCCGATACCGTCGCGCGGATGGCACGCGACGTGCG
>DATKYL010000143.1:0-7675 GCA_035528515.1 Acidobacteriota bacterium
TCTTCGATCACAAGAACCGTGCTGCGCTGCGGACGGTCGTCGCCAAGACCGGGACGATGCGTAATTCCGATGACGGCAACACGCTCATCCTGGAGCTGCACGACGGCGAAATCCACGAGCCCGATCCGGGGGACCGCCAGAAGTACCGCCGCACCGCCTTCCAGTCGCAGACGTTCTATCTGGGGGGCGTCGGCGACGAGTTCACGCGATCGGAGTCGTCCTATCGGACCGACCGCGAAAAGTCGGCCGCCCAGATGCGTGAGGATGTGGAGGCCTGGACCGCGACGCTGCAGTCCCGCTGGCGGACCCTGAATCACGCCTGCTCGACGATGATCGCGGCGTATTTTCTCGAGCTGCCCGACTCTCTCAATCCCGACGTCTCGCTGCCGATCGCCCGGGCATCCTTCCAGGGAACGCGTCACCCGCGCCATATTCTCGAGCGCGCACGCGATCGGGTGAACCGCGTCAACAGCATCATCGAACGTGAAACCGCGGCGATCCGCAATCAGCAGCGTCTTATCAATCAACACTTGATCGAGATCTACAAGAAGTACTCCATCCCGGTGGCCTGCCTCTCGTTCGCTCTGATCGCCTGCCCGCTGGCCGCGCGCTCCCGGCGCCGCGGGATCGGCTCCGGGCTGGGAATTTCCCTTGGCTTGTTTCTGGTTTACTGGGCATTCTTGATCGGCGGTGAGGATCTGGCCGACCGCGGTATCGTCACCCCGTTCACCGCGATGTGGTCGGCAGACATACTGATTGCCGTCATCGGCCTGGCCCTGCTCTGGTCGGTCGCCAACGAGGTGCCGCTCTCGCCGCGGGCAGTCTGGCACTGGATCCGACGGCATATCGGCGGGGGGACGGGTTCGACCAAGGAGACCGGGCGTTGAAACGGATCGACCGCTACCTGATCGGCAAGTTCCTCTTCAATCTGGCGTGGTCGATTCTCGCCTTCTGGGCGGTGTTTGTCATCATCAATCTGGTCGAGCACCTCGACAAGTTCATCGACAAGGGTGTTCCCGCCCGGCTCATCGCCCTCTACTACTGTTACTTCACTCCCCAAATCGTGATCCTCATTGCCCCGATCGGCGTGCTCCTGGCAACGCTCTTTGCAGTCGGGTTTCTCGCCAAGCGCAACGAACTGCTGGCGATGCGCGCCACCGGGATGTCGCTGTGGCGGCTGTCGCTGCCCTTTCTCTTCATGGGCTTCGTGATCACCGGCGCGTTGTTCACCGTCGGCGAGACCATCTTTCCCGACTTCGAGGCGGCCCGCTGGGAAATGCAGGAGCGGTACATCAAGGGCCGTGCCCAACCGGTGGAAACGATCCTGCGCAACCTCTACGTCCCCGGTGCCAGCGGCCGGATATACCATTTCAAGTCGTTCAACACGAAACGGCAGACCGGGACCGACCTCACAGTGCAGGTCCTGCAAGACGGGCGACTGATCGAATCGGTCGAACTCTCCGAGGTCGCCTGGAGCGACGGCATCTGGACCGGCGGCCCGGGCGGCCGCCGCATCTTCACCGCCTCCGGGGACAGCGTCGCCCGCTACCAACCGATCGACACGCTGTCTTTCCCGGCCTGGACCGAAACGCCCGAAGACATCGTGCGCAAGCGCGTCGAACCGCAACAGATGCGCTATGCCGAGCTACGGGAGGCCATCGACCGCCTGCGCCGAACCGGCGGCGATCCAGCCCCGGAGGAAACCGAACTGGCGCTCAAGCTTGCGTTCCCGTTGATCAACGTCATCGTCATCCTGATCGGCTTTCCGATCGCCTCGCGCACCAAGCACTCGGGTATGGCGCTCAACTTCGCCTTCGCGATGCTGATCACGTTCATCGTACGTGTGCTCTATGAGGTCTTCCGCTCGCTCGGCCACAACGGCGAACTCGACCCCTGGGTCGCCGCCTGGGCACCGAACGCGATTTCATTCGTGGTCGGGATTCTGGTGCTGATGCGGGTGCGGAAGTAGCGATCAATCGTCATTCCCGGCATCGGACCGGGTTGGCGGCGATCCTACCCGCCGCCGAGGAATGTCACCAGCTCTGCAAGACTCCCGACCGTGTAGTCGGGTTTCGCGTCCGACGCAGGCACCGCCGTCGCCCCCGATCCCGCTTTCCCTTGGCGGCGGTCGACCCAGCAAGTCGTCAGCCCGAGTTGCTTGGCGGGGACGTGATCGTGGTAGAGACTTTGGGCAACGTGGAGAATTGCGGTCCGCTCAACCCCCATCTCCCGCAAGACCGCGAACGCCCGCTCGAACATCCGATGATCGGGCTTGTACGCGCCGACGTCTTCGGCGGTGATGACGGCATCGAATGTCACGCCCAGCTTCAGATTCGTGCGCGCGAATGATGCCCGGTCGACGTTGGAGACAACGATGAGCTTGTAGCGTTTCTTCAGTTCGTGCAGCGCCGCGGGGGTATCGGGAAAGACCGGCCAGTCGCCGACCGACTGCGCGAGTGCATCCGCGTCTCCCCTGCTCGGGGAAACGTCGAACCGATGAGCCAATCGCCGGTGAACAGCGCGCAGGATGTCGGGATAAGGCGCCGACGGGCTCTCGGCTTCACACGCCGGTTCGGCTTCGGCGAACGCAGCGAGCAGGTCTTCATCGGAGACAGTGATGCAATGTCTCGCCGCCCACGGATGCAGGACGTCGCCAATGCCGCGCTCCCAGTCGATCAGCGTGCCGTAGCAATCAAACGTGAGCGCTTTGATCGCGCTGAGCACACGCATATTCAGAGCACAGAAGAATTCACGCCCGCTACGTTCCGATCGACCACTCGGCCAGGTACGCCTTCTGTTCGGGCGTCAGTGTGTCGATCTTCACACCCATCGACTTGAGTTTCAGCCGGGCGATATCCTTGTCGATCTTCTCGGGGATCGGGAAGACGCCGGTCGGGAGTTTCCCCCGGTTTTTCGTGATATACTCGACCCCCAGGGCCTGGTTGGCGAACGACATATCCATCACCATCGCCGGATGACCTTCGGCGGCGGCGAGGTTGATCAGACGTCCTTCACTCAGAATATGCAGGCGCCGGCCGTCTTTCAGGCGGTACTCGACGACTTCCTGGCGGACGGCGCGCGTGCCTGTCGCCATCTTCTTCAGATCGTCGATGTCGATCTCGATGTTAAAATGCCCCGAGTTGGCGACAACCGCTCCGTCTTTCATCTTCTGAAAATGCTCTCTGCGAATCACCGAACGGTTGCCGGTGAGGGTGACAAAGAGGTCGCCGATCTTCGCCGCCTGGGCCATCGGCATGACCCGGAGGCCGTCCATCACCGCCTCGATCGCCTTGACCGGCTCGATTTCGCACACGACCACGTCGGCGCCCATGCCGCGCGCGCGGGTGGCGAAACCGCGCCCGCACCAGCCGTAGCCGACCACGACCACGCACGATCCTGCCAGCAGATGATTGGTCGCGCGCAGGATACCGTCGATCGTCGACTGCCCGGTTCCGTAGCGGTTGTCGAAGAAATGTTTGGTCTGGGAGTCGTTGACCGCCAGCACCGGATACTTAAGCACACCCTGCGCGGCCATCGCCCGCAGCCGGATGACGCCGGTGGTCGTCTCTTCCAGACCCGCCCAGATCTCTTCGGGAGCGATCTTGCTTCCCTTGGCGTGAACGGCGTTCACCAGATCGGCACCGTCGTCGATCGTGATCTGGGGCTTGTTGGCGAGGACCGCCTCGATGTGCTGGTAGTATGTCTTGTTGTCTTCACCCCGCACCGAGAAGACACCGATCTGCAAGTGTTTGGCGAGCGACGCGGCGACGTCGTCCTGCGTCGATAGCGGATTCGACGCGCACAGCCGTACTTCGGCACCGCCCGCTTTCAGCGTGTCCATCAGGTTCGCGGTTTCGGTGGTCACGTGCAAACAGCAGCCGACGCGGACGCCCTTGAGCGGCTTCTGTTTGGCGAAGCGCTCGCGAATAAGGCGCAGGACGGGCATGTTCTTCTCCGCCCATTCGATACGCAGGCGGCCGGAATCTGCCAGTTTCAAGTCCTTGATATCGTATTTCATCAGAGGCTCCTCATCTCCGCACCGATTCCGTGCACCCGCGACGCACCACCGATCGTGCTCTTCGCGTCCTGCGCCAGATTCTCCGCGCGGTCGGTTCTCTCCCAGGTAAACGAATCGCCCTCGCGTCCGAAGTGTCCGTAGCACGCCGTGGGCCGGTAGATCGGCCGCCCCAGGCGCAACTGCTCGATGATGCCGCACGGCGTCAGATCGAAATGCGCCCGCACGAGTTCGCCCATCTGCGACGTGGGGATCGTCTCCGTCCCATCGCAGAAAATCATCACGGAGACCGGTTCGGCGATGCCGATCGCGTAGGCCAGCTGCACCGTGCAGCGCTCCGCCAGACCGGCGGCGACCAGGTTCTTGGCGACATAGCGCGCCATGTAGGTCGCCGAGCGGTCGACTTTGGTCGGGTCCTTACCCGAGAAGGCGCCGCCACCGTGGGGTGCCATGCCCCCGTAGGTATCGACGATGATCTTCCGGCCCGTCATGCCGGTGTCGGACTGAGGGCCGCCGACGATAAACTTCCCCGTGGGGTTGACGTGAAAGAGCGTGCGGTCGTCCAGGAGCGCCGGGTCGATGACGGCGCGGGCGACGTGTTCAATGATTTCCTGACGCGACTGTTCCGTGATTCGCTCACCGGTCCGGTCGAGAATGGCGGGGCTGTGCTGGGCTGCCAGGACGACGGTATCGACGCGCGCCGGCTTGCCGTCGCGATACTCAACCGTCACCTGTGACTTCCCGTCGGGCCCGAGGTAGTCCAGAATGCCCTCTTTACGGACGGTGGCGAGACGTCGGGCCAGCCGGTGCGCCAGCATGATCGGCAGCGGCATCAGTTCCGGGGTTTCGCGGCAGGCGAATCCCACCATCAATCCCTGGTCGCCGGCGCCGCCGCCGGCAACGCCCTGGGCGATGTCGGGCGACTGCGGCCCGATGGCATTGAGAATCGCGCAGGTCTGGTAGTTGAAACCGCCGTTAGAGTACCCGATGTCACGCAGGACGCCGCGCACCAGCTTATGGATGTCCACAAAACCGGTGGTCGTAATCTCGCCGCCGACAACGACCAGTCCCACGGTGATATAGGTTTCGCAGGCAACGCGTCCCCTGAGATCCTGGCGCAGCACGTCATCCAGGACCGCATCCGATATCTGATCGCAGACTTTGTCGGGGTGACCCTCAGTCACCGACTCCGACGTAAAGACAAAATCTCCCGCCATTGTGTCCTCAGCATTCCCTGCCAGCAGCAGCGTCGCCGCCGCCACGGGGACAGACCCGATCTATGGCATTCCGATTTCCGATGATTCTCCCACATTCAAACGCGCGGCGGTTCCCTCGACGACGGCACCGGTGCCGATGATCGAGTCCTCCAGAACACATCGGCACACCCGCGCACCCTCGGAGACGATCGCGTTCCGCACGACCGAATCGACGACCTCGGCATCGTCACCGATCGATGCGTACGGGCCGATAACGGAACGAACGACCCGGGCGCGCGGTGAAACGAAAGACGGCGCCACCACCACGGAGTCCTTCGGATCCCCCGGCGTGTGCGTCGTCTCGAGAAGGTAGCGATTGGTCTCGAGTATTGTCTCGAAGTTGCCGCAATCGTACCAGCCTTCGACGCGGTGCGCACGCATGCGGCTGCCGCGTTCGACCATCAATTGCAGCGCATCGGTGACTTGAATCTCGCCGGCCGAAGTCGTATTCGATGCCACGACGTCAGCCAGTGCACCGCGGAACAGCTGGGTGTTGTGGATCCCGTAGAGTCCGACCACTGCCAGGTTCGAGGGCGGGTCGGCCGGCTTTTCGACCAGCCGCTTGATACGATGCCCGTCGGCATCGAGTTCGACGACCCCGAAGCGGCGCGGATCCGCGACTTCCCGCACCCCCAGAACATCGTCCGTGCCGGACATGAACGCGGCCAGATCGACCTCAAGGATGGTGTCCCCCAAGATGACGAGAATGGGGTTGTCGTTCGGGATTTCCGCCATCGAGAGGTAGATGGCGTGCCCCAAGCCCCGCAACTCGTTTTGCTGCACGAAGCGGACGTCAAGATCGAACCGGGATTGAACGTACGCCTTGATCTCGGGCGCCTTGAATCCGACGACCATCCAGATCGGTCCGAGGTCATCGAGCCCCTTGATCCGATTGAGGATATGGCCCAGAATCGGCCGACCGGCCACGGGCAGCAACGCCTTGGGGAGGGTGTGCGTGTGGGGTCTCAGTCGAGTGCCGATACCCGCTGCCGGGATGATGACATTGATCATCGTCCGTTCCTGCC
The DNA here is from genome assembly GCA_035528515.1 of Acidobacteriota bacterium. Lineage (GTDB taxonomy): Bacteria > Zixibacteria > MSB-5A5 > WJJR01 > WJJR01 > DATKYL01. The sequence continues at coordinate 6,297 of DATKYL010000143.1, forward strand.
GTTACCGTGTTGCCGTGTCCACGCGACCAAACCAACGCGGCGGTGTCATCCCCCTTTCCGGCAGGGGACACCGCCACGTCCACGAATTGTATACAACGTGGGGGGTACTTAAAAGCGATTTCTTGCCGGGGCGTTGCCCGCAGCGGCCTGAATGGCGGCCAATCGCCGATTCAGGCGATAGCCCGTCCCCACGGGGACCGTCCCGATACGGGAGAATGACGCGTGACCACCGACCAGGTGTTTTCGGCCCGGCCGTCCCATGGCCGGCGTCTGCCGATTGGACGATATTCTCAAGGGGGGAGTGGAGTGGCCGGGCCGGTTCCGGTCGATCTTTAGGGAATAGACGGGCCCGAATGACCGCGCACCTTGACTTCGCATCGGTAACGGGTATACTTGAAAGCTTCCCTACGGGGTATCACTCAGGGAGGAGCATTCTGTGGGCAAACACATCGGGATATTGACCGGAGGAGGCGACTGCCCAGGGCTCAACGCGGTCATTCGGGCCGTCGTCGTCAAGGCCATAAAACACAACGGCTGGAGTGTGACCGGCATCCTCGAAGGCTGGAAGGGCCTCCTGCCGGAGGGCAAGACGCGGCCCATCCTGTTGTCGGAAGTCTCGGGCATCATTGCCCAAGGCGGCACGATTCTCAAGACATCGCGGACCAACCCCACGAAGAACCCGGAGGATATGGATCTCGCGGTGCGCCGCGTGCGAGGTCTCGGCCTCGAAGCGATCATCGCGGTCGGCGGCGAGGACACGATGGGTGTCGCCCAAAAGCTGGCTGAGCGCGGCGTCAATCTGGTCGGTGTGCCCAAGACAATCGACAACGATCTGTGCGGTACCGATTACTCTTTCGGCTTCGATACCGCCATCAATACCGTCGTCGACGCGATCGACCGGGTGCGCACGACGACCGAATCGCACAAGCGGGTGATGGTGGTCGAGGTGATGGGCCGGCATTCGGGTTGGATTGCGCTCGAAGGCGGGGTGGCCGGCGGAGCCGATGCCATCCTCCTTCCCGAGATCCCGGTCGATCTCGGAAACCTGTGCGACCTGCTGGTGAAACGTCATGACGGCGGCAAAGATTTTTCGATCGTGGTTGTGGCGGAAGGCGCCAAGCTTCCGGCCAACAGCAATGATCCCGGAGAGAGTTTAGTCACCAAGGATCGCGCCCTCGACGCTTTCGGGCATGTCCGGCTGGGGGGAATCGGACGACATCTCGCTGAGGAGATCGAAACGCGCACCGGCATCGAAACCCGCGAGGTCATGCTGGGACACGTACAGCGCGGCGGGACTCCGACGGCCTTCGACCGGTACCTGTGCACCCGCTACGGACTGCAAGCGGTGCGTTTGATTGAGAGGGGCGAGTTCGGGCGGA
>DATKYL010000144.1:0-3887 GCA_035528515.1 Acidobacteriota bacterium
ATCCAGCCGATCCCGAGCGACACCGGATTGCCGCACAGTCGTACCTGCGCGCCGGGCGCTACATCGAGGGGATCGGCACCTACCGGCAGGCACGTGTCGATCTGGCCGATTCTCTCGCCTTCGCCGAAGACCTGGCCCGTCTGCTGGAGGCCCGTCGTGAGTACGAGGCGGCGGTCGGCGAGTATTTCCGTTGGCTTGCCGCAGCACCGAAGGCCAGCAACACGGTCCAGAAACAGATCACCAACCTGATCAAGATACCGGAAGCCGCACCCCAGATCACCGCCGCGCTCCACACAACCGTCCTGGGATCACCCGAGAACGAGTACGCGCACCGGCTCTACGGCGATTTGCTGTTTGAATCGGGTGAGGTCGATTCGGCGTTCGCGGAGTACCGCCGGGCCGACGCTCTGGCAGCCGCCCCCGGGGCGCACCGCCTCTCGGGCATCAATCGCTGTCTCGAAACCGGCAATATGCGCACTGCCCGCGACGAGGCGGCGGCCTTCCTGGTTGACTACTTAGAGCACCCAAGGCGGGCTGACGTCCATATCGCACTTGCCAAGGCCGAACTCGGGCTGAATCGCCCCGAGGTGGCCATCGATCTTCTGCGCCGTCTCTCCGAGCAGATCCCGCACCCGCGGGAACGCGCCCGCATCGACTATCAGATCGGCGACATTTACCGGCTCTATACCGGGCAGATGGATTCGGCCCGGGTCTTGTTCGAACGGGTCATCGACGTGGCCTCCCGTGGGACCGCGGAGCGGACACGGGCGTTGCTTCGCCTCGCCGACATCGCCGTCTACTACGGCGATCTGGTAGCGGCCGATTCGGCCTGTCAGCGCGCCGCGGCCGCGGCACCGAACAACCTAAGAGAGGAAGTCAGCTTCTACCGCGCCGTGCTCCTTTTTCTCTCCGGTGCGTACTCTGAGAGCGCCGCCGAGTTGAAGGATCTCGTCAAGCAGTTCCCGAAGGGGCTTTACGTCAATGATGCCATCGCCCTGAGCCTGATCGTCCGCGACGGCAACGACGCGATGGGCTGGTCTCTGGATCGTTATGCGGCCGCGCAATTGGCGTTGCGGCGCGGGCGACCCGACTCGGCTCTGGCGTTATTCACTATTCTGGCCGCCGATTCGGTCAACGCTCTGGCCGACGATGCACAGTTCGCTGCGGCAGGTGTCCACGCCGATGCCGGAGATTTCGAAGCGGCGCTGACCAGCTATCAGGCCGTGATTACGCTCTTCCCGGAAAGCCCCCTCGTCCCGCAGGCCTGGATGGCGATCGGTGATCTCTACGCCGACAAATTGGGCGACGGGACGGCGGCTCGATCAGCGTATCAGACCGTGATCTCGGATTTCAAGGAGTCGCCGGTGGTAGAAACAGCCCGGCACCACTTGCAGCGGATGGGAGTGCCCTAATGCCCAAAGGGAATACGGGCGGCCGGCCGGTTGCCGCCGCCCACGCAGATTCGATGCTCGAGTCGACGCGGTGACGATCAGACGCCGACATCCGCCCGTGATCGCGCCAGGGTCGTATCTCCCTGAGCCGGATCAGCACCGCCCCGCGCCGAGTACAGCTCCTCTTCGAGAGCCTGGATCCGCGACGCGTAAAGCTCCATCGTCTTCAGCCGCATCTTCGTCGTCGTTCGGATCAGGAGCCCCAAGGACACGAGCATGAACACGATCGAGTTCACCTGGCGGAAGATCTCTCCGTAATTGTACAGGCTGTCCATGAACGCCAGGATTCCCAGCATGAACAGAATTCCGCACCAGACGAGCATGACGTCTCCCCCGTGGCGTGCGGCAGCGGTTGCGACCCCGATCATCCGTGCGAGGCAGTGCGCCCAGCGGGCTGCGGGGCATCGCGCAGACAGTCTTTTTGATTGTTGTGCTCCGGCCGCCGCGTTAGATTGTCTGCCTTTGATTTATCGGCTGCCGACGCCGATGTATTAGGAAATCTTGACCAGCAACGACAGCCGAACCGAAAAGACAAGCCCGATGGACGACAACACCTTCCAGCGCCTCCGTTATATCCTGGGCGGACTGGTCACGGTCGCCAGCTTCATCGTCTACGCCCTCACGGTGGCACCGACCTTCTCGTACTGGGATTGCGGCGAATTCATCGCCTGCTCCTCGATTTTGGGGATCCCGCACCCGCCCGGAACCCCGCTGTATGTCCTCTTGGGTCGGGTATTCGCGATGCTGCCGACATCGCCGGACCCCGCGGTGCGCATCAACTACCTCTCGGTCGTCTCCAGCGCGCTGGCGGCGGGGGTCGCCTTTTTTGTGCTGTTCCGGGTGATTCAGGCCGGGCTGGCCGCCGGGGCGGAGAAGCTGGAGAAATGGCAGACGGCGGTCGCTCTCGGCGGCGCGGTATCGGGGTCGCTTTTCATGGCCTTCTCCGCGACCCACTGGAATAACGCGGTCGAGGCCGAGGTCTACGGTCCGTCGATGTTCCTCATTCTCTCGCTGGCCTGGCTGGCTATCCGTTGGGTGGACCGGCGGGATACGCCGCAGGCAAACCGTTACCTCGTAGCCATCTCCTACATCGCCCTGCTGTCTTTGGGCATTCATATGACGGTCTATCTGGCGCTGCCGGCGATCTTCCTGTTTCTCATCGCCGCCGACGAGGGCCTCCGCCGCAACTGGCGCTTTTGGGTCAGCGGCCTGGTTTTGTTTCTGGTCGCGATTGACCTGACGCTCTTCCTGATCGGCGCCGGAGCGTGGCTCATCCTGAGCGTGATTCTGGCGCTCGGCCGCAAGAGCGCGGCTCGCTGGGGATTGATCGCCGCGATCATGCTGGCCGGTTGGATCGGCTACACGTCGCATCTCTTCCTGCCGATTCGCTCGGCACAGGATCCGTGGATCGACGAGAACAACCCCGAATCGTTCGAGTCGTTCAAGAGCTTTCTCGAGCGCAAGCAGTACGGGCAGACGAGCATGATCAAACGCATGTTCGATCGGCGCGGCACCTGGGCGAACCAGTTCGGCGATCATGCCCACATGGGTTTTTACCGGTATTTCAAGGAGCAGTACGGTTTCGGCGGCTGGGCGATGTTGCCGGTGATGCTGCTCGGTTTCTACGGCGCGTTCTGGCTTTACCGTCGCGCCGGACCGTGGGGGGCGCTGATCTGGGCACTGTTCCTGCTCGGGTCGGTCGGGCTGGTCTTGTATATGAACTTCGCCGACGGCACCCAGTATTATCGGCTGCAGCCCGACGCCTACATGGAAGTGCGCAACCGCGACTACTTCTTCACGCCCGGGTTTATCGTCTTCGCCCTGATGATGGCGCTGGGGCTGTCGGCCATCGCGGATCGCATCGGGCGGACGAGTTCCTCAGCCCGGAAGATTGCCGTCGGCGTCGCCGTGGTCGCCGCGCTCCTGCCGATCCGCACTCTCGCCGAAAACTGGCGCGGCGCCGATCGTTCGCGCAACTACACGCCGTACGACTACGCCTGGAACCTCCTCAATTCCTGCGAACCCGACGGCGTCCTCTTCACCTCGGGCGACAACGACACCTTCCCCGTGTGGTGCATTCAGGAGACCTACGGCGTTCGCAAAGACGTTACCTCCGTCAATCTCTCGCTGGCGAACACCGACTGGTACGTCTACCAGATGAAGCACCGCTGGGGGTTGCCGGTCACGTTTACCGACGATCAGATCCTCTGGACCGTGCCCGACATGTCGACCGGGGGACTGCTGAAACGGCCGAAACAACCGATCGACGATCCGATTTCGGGAACGCGTCATTATCTGTTCCAGACGCGCGACAACGACCAGATCATTTCCGTCAACCAGCTGATAGTCGAACACATCGTCCTGAACAACCGGTGGAAACGGCCGCTCTACTTCTCATCGAGCCTCCGCGGTAAGACACGGCTGGAACTCGAATCA
>DATKYL010000145.1:0-5714 GCA_035528515.1 Acidobacteriota bacterium
GATCGTCGCGCAACTGTCCCATCATCGCCCCACCGTCGAGGACAATCGTATCGGCGCCTCGGTTTCCGGCGAGGTCGAGGAGGGCTCGGATCGGTGTACCGACCGGTACTCTGACCGTCTGCGGACGGTCTACCTGCCCGGAGATGGTGAGCCAGGTCTCAGTGACCGGTTGGCCGTTGTCGACAGCGTGCGCGACATTGTAGAGCGTTTCGACATTGGCGACGACGCACCCGATCATCGGCGGGATTCCCCCCGCCGGGACCAAACGTCCGGTGCACTCGTAGGTGAGATTGTACTCGTCGCCGGAGGGGTAGTAGTTGCCGAGGAGTTTGACCTCGACGCCGGTTCCGTCGACCGCCTTTCGGACTGAATCGACGACGTCGGTATACTTTGCCTTAATGCCGAAGATCACCCGTTCGGCCCCGACCGCCTCCGCCGCGAGCACCGCGCCGCGGACCACGGCGGGGGCATCGTGTTTCAGGAGTTCCTTGTCTTTGTGGAGCAGCGGCTCGCACTCGGCGCCGTTGACCAGAAAGTAGTCGGCTTTGACGGCGAGCTTGACGTGGGTCGGGAAGCCGGCTCCGCCCGCGCCGACAATGCCGGCCTGGCGAGCAGCTTCGACGGTGGACGTGCTCATCGCGCTAACTGTCCGTGTCACCGTTCAACTGTCGGTCGATGTTGTCGATGATGCCGACGACGACGGCTTCGACTGAGGCGTTTTCGTCGCCGATCGCCAGACGCGCCGCACGGCCGTAGGCGACCATGACCTTCTCCCCTACGCCGGCACCGAGCACGTCGGCCACCACGACAATCGGCGTGTTGGGCGGTTTGTCCAAACCCTCTGGACGGATCAGGAGGAAACGCAACGATTCGAGGTTCTTGACTTTTTTGGTCGACCAAAGCTGACCGATGACAGTTCCGATGAACATACTTCCGCCCCTGTTATTCCTGCCTGCCCTCGCGTCGGACGTCGGCTTCGGTGAGCAGGCGAATCAGCAATTCTTTGTCGGCGCGCGCGCATTCGCGTCCCGAGATCGCCACGTCGCCGCGACGGCGCGCCAGACGGCGCAGCGCGGCGACGGTCATGGCGGCGTAATCCTGCGGTCCGAACGCCGCACGGCCGCGCGGGCGCGGCGCAGGGGGATGTCGTTTCTCACTCGCCGGCGGCGGGGTGTCGGACCCGGATGAGGGCGGCGGGACGATCGCGCAGTACGGCGGTTCGGCACGGTAGAGATTCGACGGTGCGTCGAGGATCGGATCGATTCCCTGATCGGGCCGCGGGATGATGACGAACGAGAACACGCGGCCGATCCGTTGGCAGGCCGCAACACCCGCTTCGACCGCGGCCTGGACCGCCCCGAGCGAGCCTTCGATGTGGATCGTGACCAAGGCACTCGAGGTGACTTCAGATTTGACCACTCGCACGGCGGCCGATTTGGCGGCGGCGTCGGCAGCCTCGATGGCTCCGATCAACCCCACCGTTTCGATCAGCCCCAGCGCCTGTCGCTCCATAATCGTTCCGGACGGCCCCCGAAAATCAGGGCGCCAATATACCCCCGGCCGGAGGGCTAAGTCTAACGGATTGTCGGAATTATGAACGGTCAGCGGAGACGCCGCAGGGTGAAAACACGTTCGATCCCAGCCAGATCGTGGAAAAACTCGGGTGCACTCCAGCCCAAAGTCGGGGACGCCAGGTGGGCCACCTGCGGCGCCTGATCGTAGCCGATTTCGCAGACGAGGGTCCCGCCTCGCCGGAGAACGTACAGAGCCTGGTCGATCAGTTCGTCGATAGTCTCCAGACCGGACGGACCGGCGAAGAGGGCGGTGTGGGGTTCGTAGTCGGATACCGACCGCTCCACGTTGGGGTCGCCCGGAGCAATGTACGGAGGGTTACTGACAATCAGGTCGACACGCCCGGTTTCGCTCAGCATCGACAGTGAGCGTCCGCGGATGAATTTGACCCGCTCGCTCAATTGCAGCCGGGCGCAATTTTCACACGCGACCGCGAGCGCATCGGCTTCGGTGTCGATACCGATCACGCGCAGGTCGGGACGCAAGCGCGCGAGCGCGAGGGCGATGTTTCCGGAGCCGGTGCCGACGTCGACGGCGATCGGCTGATACCCGTACGTCCAGGCGGGCAGCGATTCGAGGGCGATTTCGAGTGCTTCTTCGGTTTCGGGACGCGGAATCATCACGCGCTCATCGCACAGAAGATCGAGACCGTAGAACTCGACATGCCCGATGACATATGCGAGCGGCCGGCCGGTCAGACGGTCCACCGCCAGCGCGTCGAGCTGCTTGCATTGCATCGGGGTTAGCGTCTCGTCGTAGCGCAGGGTCAGTTCGGTGGGGCAGGCGCCGACGACTTCGCCGAGCAGGCGGTCGGCCTCCACGGCGGCCTGGTCGCCGGCCACCGGTCGCAAGCGGGACGTCAGATCCCGTCGGATAGAGCCAATTGTCGTCACGAATCGTTCTGAATGTTATCAATCAGTAAGGGCGTGATTCATCAGTCGCGTGCGCACCTGTCGGTGCACTCACTTCAGGGTCATACCCGTTGTAATCTACAGGCCAGATGTCGGGAGTTCGGTCAAGCCGGGCCGTCGCGCGCAGCCGGTCCGTGGCGAGCCGTGCAGCGCATACGGACCCGCAACCCGCCGCCGATTTTGCCCGGGACGAACCGGATGTGCTGCCTTCGCCGGAACGGAGAAGAACACACCCAGACCGGCGACGCTTGTCGTAACCAGGAATTGCCGTCGATCCATCATCAACCGTCCCTGTCTACTCGGTCGCCTCGGTAAAGGGCATGCCCGCGACCTTCATCGCCGGCACGTACATCACAACCGAATATTGCGGATACACAACTCGTTCCCGTCCGATCGCTTCGACCCGGCTGAACACGTCGAGAAGCGCCGGTGTCGCGCGCAGATTGCGCACCGGATGCCCGATGCCGCCGTTGGCGATCAGGAAGGTCCCGTCGCGTGTCGAGCCGGTCATCTGCCCGCGCATCGGATTGAGGAAGTTCAGATACCAGAAGTGGGTGATCAGAAGACCGTGCTGGGTCGAGGCGATCATCTCTTCGATCGTTGCGTCGCCGGGCTGCACGACCATGTTCTTCGGGTACGGACCGCGCGCGTTGTCGGCGGGGAGGGCGTGGCCGGTCGAGGTGGTGCCGGCCATCTGCGCCGAGCTGCGATCGTGCACGACGCCGCGGGCCAGGCCGTTTTCGATCAACGTGACTTTCTGTTTCGGGACACCCTCATAGTCGAACGGAAGCCCGGGGTACTCGGGGAGGAACGGATCCTCAATGATCGTAATGTTCTCCCCCGCAACCTGCTCACCGATCCGTCCGGCGAGGAGACTGCGTCCCTGGGCAAATGACTTGCCGGAGAATGCGAGGAACCCGAGAAACAACAGCAGTTGTCCGACCGCGGCGGGTTCGAGGATGACGGTCATCTCACCCGGCGGTACGGTCTGCGGGTCGCGCGAGCGCACCGCCTTGTCGATCGCTGTGCGGCCGACAACGGTGGTTTCGAGTTGATCGATGTCCCGCCGGACACCGTGCGCCCAGCCCTGCCCCTCGTGGGCATCGTCGGAGGCGGAGACCGAGAACTCGGCGCTGGTCTCTTCGTTATATTGACGCGTGCCCAGTGAATTGACCACGGCGGTGCGCACAGTCTCGGTCTGGAATATACCGGCGGTCTGGACCCCGCGATCATTCGCGGCGGCGGCGATTGCGGCGACCGCGTCGGCGCGGCGTGCCGGGTCGCAGCCGTCGGTGCCGGGGTGGAATGCGGCGACCGCCGGCGCGGCGGGTGATTTCACGAAACTGGGAAAGTCTCCGTCGGGTTCGAGGAGCGCCGCCAGTTGGGCGGCGTCTCTCATCGCCCGGTCGAGACCGTTTTCGGTAAGATCATTGGTCGATGAGACCGCAACGCGACCGTCTTTGATCAGACGCACGATCACGCGCGCATCGGCCGAGAGCATGTTCTGGTGGATCACGTTCTCGGCGAAACGGGTGGTGGCTTCGCGGCCGCTGATATAGGTCAACTCGGTCTGGTCGCCGGGCGAGCGCCCGAGGGCGGAATCGAGAAGAGCGAGGATATCGTCTTTGGCCGTCAGCATCAGATTACGTCGCGATCCGATTGCATGCTACGCCGGCTGGCCGACATTGATTTCGCGGAACCGTGCCGGTGCGGTCCCCTGGGCGGTGCGCATGTTCTGCCCCGGCTGACCTTTGCCGCAGTTGGGTGTTCCCCACAGCTTCCATTCTTCGGCACCGCAGATGCGGTCGCACGAGTTCCAGAACTCGACCGTATTCCCCGAGTAAACCCCGGCACTGTAAATCTGCCCGCGTTTGCCGTTGACAATCTCCCAGGCGATTTCGCCACCGAGTTGGAAGTTCTCGCGCTTGTCGTCGATCGTCCAACTCGCGGGTGTCTGAATCAGCACGCCGCGTTCGGTGTCGGCGATCAATTCTTCGAGCGTGCCGCTGCCGGGGGCGAGATTGGTGTTGGTCATCCGCACTAAGGGCAGATCGGCCCATGATTCGGCGCGCATCGCGCCGGTCGATTCGAGACCGAGACGCGCAGCGGTCTCGCGTGACGAGAGGTAGTTGACCAGAACGCCCTTGTCGATCATCGCGACGCGCTGCGCCGGGACACCTTCGTCATCGTAACCGTAGGTCCCGAGGCCGCCGGTGGCGGTCGGGTCGGTGGTGACGGTCACGATGTCGGAACCGTATTTCAGAGTGCCGCGTTTGTCCGGTGTCGCGAAGCTGGTCCCCGAGAAGTTGCGTTCGGCGCCGAAGACCCGGTCGAGTTCCAACGGGTGGCCGATCGACTCGTGAATCTGCAGCGACAGCAGGTCGCTACTCAGAATCAGGTCGGTCGTCTGCTCGGGGAGCGGCGGCGCAGTCAGGAGGGCGAGCGCCTGCTGGGCCATCTCCTCGCAGGCGTCGTCGAGTTTCATCGCCTCGATGATTTCATACCCGCCGGCCTTGTGCTGGCCGCCGGAGGTCGGGTACGACCGTTCGGACATCTCGCGGCGGGATTTCATCGAGCCGACCGTGAAGCCGCCGCCGGAGTGTACAATCGTCTGCGTGATGACCGAGCCCTCGGTCGAGTAGAACCATTTCTCCTCGCGCCGGAACGACATCGAGGTGGTAGAGCGGTTGATTCCTTCGGTCTGCCGCAGGAGGGCGTCGAGGGAAGTGAGGTAGTCGATCTTCTCTTTCAGGGGTTTGGCGAAGGGGTCGATCTGGACCGGGGTCTGGTACTCGTCCTTGACCACGACGACCGGCGCGAGGACCACCGGCTCGGCCATCAGCTTGGCCGAGGCGCGGGCAATCGCCGCCGCCTCATTGAGGGCAGCCTCGGCCGAGGCCAAATCGCAATCAGGAAAGGCCGCGAACCCCCAGGCGCCACGGACCAGAACCCGCACCGCGAAGCCGAACGACACAGTCCGATCGACCTTGTCGATCGCGCCGCCGGAGAGGTCAATCGATTCGGATGTGATGCGGACTGAACGGAAGTCGGCATAGTCGGCAACGCGCCGTCCCTCATTGGCAACGAACGCACCCGCTTTTTCGATCTGTACGAGATCGGCCATCAACCCTCCGGAGGGGAAGGTCGCAATGCGGGGTGGGGGGAATCAAGTGGTTTGGTGGGGGGGGACAGGACGGATTCCGCTCGGAGCCATGGTTTGAGGAGTACCTA
>DATKYL010000146.1:0-18078 GCA_035528515.1 Acidobacteriota bacterium
CGAGGCAGCGGATCACGCAGCATAAGCAGGCCGTCGACCAAGACCCGCTGGGCGTGCAGGTCCAGGCGGGGGTCCGGGGCAGAAGGGGTGTCAGCCGGTCGATTCCCGGCGATGCCGGTCGTTGCCAGTACGCAGGTTATGATCAACGCGGTCCGGGTTCGCGATTTCCCTTCGCTGGATTTCATCTCCTCACTCCTATTGATAAGATCGGTCTACAGGCACTCCTCGCAGAACTGGATTTCAGGGTCGCCGCCGCGGAAGGCGACATTGACGAAATGGACCACGTCGAGAACATCGGTGATCCGGTCGCAGGTGACATCGGTGCGGGGATAGCCGCAGCCGAAATCGTATGTCGGCGGCTGGCTGCGGAAGGCGACATCGACCGTCATTACCACGTCGAGCACGTTGGTGACTCCGTCGCACTGCGGATCGGAACGGCAGGGGCAGGTACAGAACGCATTCGCCGCCGCCCAATTCCAGGCGCGCTGCACGACATCGGCGAGACCAGAGGCGCCGAGACTCTTGACCGGCGCCGGGCCGTAGGTGTAGTGTTCGAGTGTGTCGGAGACGAGGCCCACGACATACGCCTGCGTCTGCCCCGGTGCGAGCGTCAATCCCTGGTCGAGTGTCAGCGCCGTGTAGAGATCCTTCACCGAATCCGCATGAGCCATCGGTTCCCAGACCGTCACGCCGGGTAGGCCGGTCAGCGTTGTGTACAAGAGGCCGCTGGACGGGCCGCCGCCCGCCAGATTGTCGCGATTGTCGGCGACACGTCCACGCAGCGGGACCGGCTCACCCTCGAACGGGAGACCGTCGGTCGCATAGCGGCGCCCCGCGATATAGGTGACTCCCGCCGAATACCGTTCGGTCGTGTAGAGATAATCGTACGGCACGTGGCCGATCGAATCGTACCCATACTGGTAAATCAGATTCCAGTCGGCGACGGAGTAACCGTGATTCGCCTTCGGATCGGACTGCAGCACCCGCACGTGTGTCCCGGCGAGAACGTCGAGATCGGCGTAGAGCCCCACCGCGACATCGGCCACCGGTGACGCGCGGCGATTGGCGACCGTGTACCGGACGATCACGAAGTCGCCCGAGTCGGGATGCTGCGGGAAAAACCAGGTCGCGGTGACCCCTAAGACCGAATCGGCGGTCGTCATCCGGGCGGTGGCCCATGCGTACCCCGCGCCGGTCCCGTAGGCCGAGGTATCGATCTCGAGTTCGGCCAGCGACCGGTAGCCGTGCTGGCCGGGATCGGCCCGTTCGTAGAAGCGGTGAAAGACGACGGTATCCGGGTCCTGCGCGCCGTGCGCGATTACGAGCGAGGCGTCGAAAATCGAATGGCTCGAGTCCGCGTGGCGCCACAGACCACCCTCGGGATTGGGATTGCCGAAACGGCCGTTGGAACCGACCTGCAGCGACAGCACCCCGGGACTGGCGACCGACGTGCGGAGAATCTGATCCTCGGGGCAGTAGAACGCGTCGCTGACGAAGAACGTGACCGGGATATCTACGGGACTGGCCTGGGACGGGTCGTCGTGGGTGATTTGGACATTCCCGAGATACACCCCCTCCGTTAGTCCGACCGCGCTCATCGTGACCGGCACCAGTAGGCTGTCGCTCTCGGGAATCATGTACGGATCGTAGGGGACATCAAGCCAGTCGCTGCCGCTCGTGACGGTGATGTTGCCGTACATCGGGATGTTGCCGTGATTCCGGAGGGTCAGCGTCTCGACATTCATCGAGCCGGGGCGCGCGTGGTATTCGCAGGCAGGCTGGGCAGTCAGCTCGGCCCTGAAGACCGATTGCAGGATCGGGCAGACATAGTCGGCGTTGATCGTCCCGCCGGGGTAGTTGAGGTACATGACCTTGTTCATCGTCCAGCCGGTGGAGGAAAACGCGTCCGGCTCGTAATCGCGGATGTATAGAATCTCGATATCGGAGACATCGCGGGCGATCGTGGCCCAGGCCTCTGATGCGCAGGTTGCTTCGGGATCGGTCGATGTGCAGCCCGGTGTCTTGGTGTTGGTCAGGTTGGCCGGGATCGACCAGTTGTCGCCGTGGTCCATCGAGACAGAGAGGTAAAGTTCGCCGTTGGAACGCCCGAGAGCCGACATGTCGGTCTGCTCCTCGGGTGCCTCGCCGCCGAGCTTCGTGTAGACCGCGTACAGGTAGTTCGCGTTTGTTTGGGCGCCGCCCCGGCACAACGTGGCGCCGTCGCCGATGCCGAGGGAAATCTGGCCGAGGTTGAGCCCGCGTGACCAGGTCCCCGGATTATCGTAGTGGGCGGTGGCGATCGGGCGGAGCGTGCCGCGCTCGTTGCTCCAGTGGTAGAGGGCCATCTGTTCCGTGACATTCGCGACCCGCTGCACGAGGAAGATCAGGTGCAGATAGGAACGATGATCGTACGCTATCGATACTTCGGTGAATGCCTGGGGACCGTCGGGATCATCAAACGTCGTGGCGAAGTTCTTATACGCCTCGCCTAACCCCGTTCCGTCAAGCCAGCTTTGGCCCGAATTCCGCGACTCGCGGTAGGCGACGTTGTTGACCTCGTTGTATCCGTCGGTGGAGTAGCTCGATCTGAACGCGATCGCGACCTTGCCCGAGTCGCCGTCGGTGTGGATGACGTAACTGATGTTCCGGGACGAGTCGACAAGAACGGGACCTTCCCACGCCCGCACCGGCGCGCCCCAGTCGTAGCGCCAGTACCAGATGCGGTCGGAGGGCGTGGCCATGCCGCCGCCGAGATCGACGGTGCCCTCGGCAATGACGTGTGAGACGTCGGTGCCCCCGCCGCCTGGGGTCCTTGAGATCGCGACATCAGGCCAGAGATGCTCGACCTCGTCAGGGTATTGTGGGTTCTTCTCAAGCTCCCGGTCGAGATGGAGCGCTGATCCTTCAATGGGAAAGAAGTTGTACCAGGCCGAGTAGGGGTAGTCTGACTCAATGCGCTGGTGGAACGTGATCTGGAAGAGATTATCGCTGTTGACGTCGACCCGGACAAACCCACCCCTGGCAAACTCGCCGAGCGAGACCATCCAGCCGTTAAAGCCCTGGTTCATGCTCCCGGACGGTTTGTCCCACGAGTTGTAGTTTACGAACCGATTGATCTCTTCCGCGCTGCTGGGGATGACGTCCCACATCGTCCAGGCGAAATGCACCGTCTCCGAACCGGGGATCGATGCGACTTGATGCCCCTGCGAGGCGTTATGCTGTGAATCGTAGCTGGTGATCCCGATCGCGATCCCCGGCGAGGGCATCGTATCGGCGTCGAGGGTGGAGAGCAGGCTGGCGGGGCGCACCTGATCGTTGACGACCGGACGAGGCACCGCATCCCGCGGCACGAGCAAATCGTCCATCAGGACCTGCTCGGTGCGCAGGTCGTAGCGCGGGTCCGGAGGAGGCGGTGTCTCAGCGGGCCGGCTCCCGGCGATGCCGGTCGCGGTCAGCAGGAGAGCCGCAATCAGCGGCGCTCGGACTGAAAATCTCGCGTCTCGTGATCTCATCTATCCACCCCCAAATCGGGTGCCGGCTTAGGGGCACCCGTCGCAGAATTCGGTTTCCGGGTCGCCGCCGCGCAGCGCCACATTGACGAAGTGGACGACGTCGAGAATATCCGTCGCCCCGCTGCAATCGACGTCGGTCCGCTCGTACGGGCAGGCGTAGTCGAAGACCGGCGGCGCACTACGGAAGGCAACGTCGATGGCACGGACCACGTCGAGTATATCGGTGACCCCGTCGCACTGCGGGTCGCCGTGGCAGGAGCAGTCACAGGGGAAGTAGGGACATAGGTACGCGGCATCGGTCGTCCCGCCGGGAATGCTGAGATACATCACGTCGTTCATCGTCCAGCCGCTCTCATCGTAGGCGCCGGACTCGTAGTCCCGGACGTAGAGGATCTCGATGTCCGAGACATCGCGGGCAATCGTCGCCCAGGCCTCCGACGCGCAGGTCGCCTCGGGATTGTCGGAATCGCAATCCGGGGTCTTCGTGTTCGTGAGGTTGGCCGGGGGCGTCCAGTTGTCGCCGCCGTTCGGCGAGGCGGTCAGGTAGAGTTCGCCGTTGGCGAACCCCTGCGCCGAGGTGTCGGCCTGCTCAAGGGGTGTCTCACCGCCCAGCTTGGTGTAGAGGACATACAGGTAGTCCTCATTGGTCGTCGCGCCGCCGTCGCACAATGTCGCGCCGTCGCCGATGCCGAGCGAAATCTGGCTGATATTGAGAGCCTTCAGCCAGTGGTTGGGATTGGCGTAGTGGGCGGTGGCGGCCGGTCGGACGGTGCCACGCTCGCTGCTGTAGTGCATGACCGCCATTTCTTCACTTCCCGGCGCGCGCTGCTCGAGGAAGACGATGTGCAGCACGCCACGGTGATCGTAGGCGACTGAGGTCTCGACCCAGGCATCGGGGCCGCCTTCCGTGCTGTATGCGGTTATGAGATTCTTGAATGTCTCGCCGACTTCGGTGCCGTCGAGCCAGCCCGCGCCGGCGGTCTGGGATTCACGGTAGGCCACGTTGTTGAGACCGTTGAGATTGTCGGTGGCGTAATTCGAGGTAAACGCAACGGCGACCTTGCCCGACGCGTCGGCCGCGTCGATCGTGTAGCTCACCGCGCTCGATGAGTCGATCAGGGCCGGTCCCTCCCAGGTCGGTATCGCGGCACCTTGGTCGTAGCGCCAGTACCAGATGTGATCGGACGAAAAGGGGTACTCGCCGATATCGATCAAACCGGAAGAGATGACGTGTCGGATGTCGGTGCCGGCATCCTTCAGCCCGTGATTCTGGGACACCGCAATATCCGGCCAGAGGTGCCCGGACTCATCCGGCCACAGCGGGTTTCTAGGGAGTTCCGAGTCAAGATGCAGCGTCGAGCCCTCGATGGGGAAGTAGAGAGTCCAGATCGAATACGGGAGATATTCCTCGATGCGCTGGTGAAACGTTGCATGACAGAGGTTGTCACTGTCCACGTCGATGCGCACCATGCCTGCGCGGGCAAAGTCACCGAGAGAGACACCCGTGCCGTTGAGGCCCTGGTTCAGCGAGGCGGTTGGTTTGTCCCATGAGTTGTAATTGACCCACCGGTCGCTGTTCTGCGAGTTGTCCGGGATGACGTCCCACATCGTCCAGAGGAAATGGACGGTCTCCGAACCCGGATTCGATGCGACCTGGTGGCCCTGCGCGTAGTTGTGTTGCATGTCATAACTCGTGATCCCGATCGCGATTCCCGGCGAGGGGATTGTGTCGGCATCGAGCGCGGAGAGCAGGCCGGCAGGGCGGATGCGGTCGTCAACACGGGATCGGGTGACGAAATCCCGGGGCCGAACCACATCATCCACTACCACGCGCGCGGTACGCCAATCGCAACTTCGTTCCGGGGCCCCAGTTGTCTCCGTGGGGCGGTTCCCCGCGAAGCCGGTGGTCGTTAGCATCAGGACCGCAACGAGCGGCGCGCGAGCTCGTGACAACGCATCTCGGAATCTCATGTATCTCCTCCCATTCTAATATAGTGCATTCTACAAACATGGATCACAATACATCACCCCCGGGTCCGCATCCCGAAAGACCACATCGACATAGCGAACCACATCGGTGATATCAGTCACGCCGTCACACGTGACATCAGTTCGTGCAAAGGGGCAATCGTAATCGTAGACCTCCTCGCCGCCGCGGAACGCGACATTGATCGCAATCACCACGTCGAGGACATTGTCGATCCCGTCACACTGCGCGTCGCCGTGGCAGGGGCACTGGCAGATCGCGTTATCAGCCGCCCACGCCCACGCTTTCAGGACCACTTCTTCCAGACTGTTGGCGGCGAAGGTGCTCAGCGCGGCCGGATTGTACCCGTAATGCGAGAGCGTGTCGGAGACGAGGCCGACGACATAGACCGAGGTCTCCCCCGGCGCGAGGGTCAGCCCCTGATCGAGTGTCAGCGCCGTGTATAGGTCTTTGGCGCTGTCCGAGTGGGCCGGCGGTTCCCGCACGGTCACCCCGTTCGGGCCGACCAGGACATTGTAGAGATGCCCGGTCGGCGGGCCGCCGTCGACGATGTTGATGTCGTTGTCGTCAATCCGCCCGCGCAGGGCAATCTCCTGATTTTCAAACTCTGTGCCGCCGCCGGCGTAGTCGCGTCCGGCGATATAGGTGAACCCGCCCGAATACCGCTCGCAGGTGTTCAGCGGATAGTACGGAATGTGCCCGATCGAATCGTACCCGTACTGGTAGATCAGATTCAGCGGCGCGTGATACCACCCGTGGTTGTCGCTCTCGCGTTCCTGAATGTTGTACCGGGTGCTCACCGGGGGTACTGACACATTGAGATCGGCATACAGGCCGATCGCGATATCGGTCAACGGCGCATCGGTGCGGTTGGCCAGCGTGTACTTCGCGATCACAAAATCCGCCGAGTCGGGATGCTGCGGGAAAAACCACTGCACCGTCACTCCGAGGAGCGAATCGGCGGTCGACATCTCGGCCCGCGCCCAGGCGTACCCGTCGCCCCAGCCGTAGTCGGTCGTGTCGACCGTCAGCTCGGCGAGACTGCGGAACCCGTACTGCCCCGGCACATCCCGTTTGCCGAACCGATGATAGACGACCGTGTCGCCGTCGGGGGGGCTGTGGGTGATCAGCAACGTGGCGTCGGCAATCGACTTGCTCGAATCGAGATAGCGCCAGAGCCCGCCCTCGTCGTGGGGTGCGCCGAAACGCCCGTCGGAACCGACCTGCAACGACAGCACCCCCGGACTTGCAACCGCCGTGCGCAGAATCAGATCCTCGGGACAGAAGAACTCTTCCGTGACATAGAAGTCGATCGGGATCGTCAGCGGACTCGGTTTGGAGGTGTCGTCGTGCGTGACAGCTATCGACCCGCTGTACAATCCCTCGGCCAGCCCAGTGGCATCCATGAAGACCGGCACCTCGAGATCGGCCGACCCCTCGGGGATCGTGAACGCACCCCCGCCACTGATGCTGAGCCACGCGTCCTCCGGTGCCACGGACACATTCCCGGTCAGGAGCGCGTTGCCGAGGTTGCGGATTGTCAGCAGCTCAGGGTTCAAACCGCCGGGCGGGGCGTGGTACTCGCAGGTCGGGACGGATGTTATCGTGACCTCGATCACCGGTTCGAGGACCGGGCAGAGATGCTCGGCGTCGGCGGTGCCGCCGGGGTAGTTGAGATAGACCACCCGGTTTATCGTCCAGCCCGATTCGTTGAAATCGCCCGGCTCGTAATCGCCGACGTAGAAGATCTCGATATCGGCGACATCGCGCGCGATCGTCGCCCAACATTCCGAAGCGCAGACCGAATCGGGGTCCGACGAGGTGCAGGCTGGTGTTTTGGTCTGCGTCAGGTTGGCCGGGCGCGACCACGAGAGACCCGCGTCGCGGGAAGTCGTCAGATAGAGTTCGCCATTGGCGAATCCCAATTCCGAGTGATCGGCCATCTCCTCCGGCAATGTCCCGCCGAGTTTCATGTAGAGCACATAGAGATAGTCGGTGTTCGCCTCGCCGCCGCAGAGTGTCGAACCGTCGCCGATCCCCAGCGAGATATGGGCAAGGTTCCCGGCGCGCCGCCAGGTGTACAGGTTCTCGTAGTATGCCTCGGTTACGCGCTTGACCGTGCCGCGGGCGTTGCTCCAGTGGCGCAGCGCCATCTCCTCCGACTGGTTGGCGACGAGCTGTTCGAGGAAGACGATGTGAAGGACGCCATCATGATCGTAGGAGACCGAGATTTCGGGCCAGGCCTGCGGGCCGTATTCGTCGTTGTAACTCGTGATCAGGTACCGGTACGCGGGACCGAGTTCGGAACCGTCGAGCCACGCTCCCCCGGCATTGTGCGATTCATGGTAGGCGACATTGTTGACTTCGCCGAACCCGTCGGTCCAATAGTCAGAGGTGAGTGCGACCGCCACTTTGCCGGAGTCGTCCGCCGCATCGATCACATAGCTGAGGTCGCGCGACGAATCGAGGAGGACAGGTCCTTCCCAGATCGGCGTCGGTACGCCACGGTCGTAGCGCCAGTACCAGATGCGATCGGACGGCTGTGCGAGTCCGCCGCCGGCGTCCACGGCACCTTCAGAGATAATGTGCACGATGTCGGTGCTGTTGTCCTTCAGGCCTTGATTTTGCGCGACCGCGATGTCGGCCCAAAGGTGCTCGACTTCATCGGGGAAGAGCCCACTCTTGGGAAGTTCCTGGTCGAGATGCAGGCTTGAACCCTCAATCGGATAATAGAGATACCAGGCCGAGTTGGGGAAAACCGACTCGATGCGCTGGTGAAACGTCGCGTTGCACTTGTTGGCGCCGTCGACGTCGATCCGGACATACCCGCCGCGGGCGAATTCACCGAGTGAGACAGCAGTCCCGTTGAAGCCCTGGTTGGTCGTGCCCGATGGTTTATCCCACGAGTTGTATTCTACAAAACGGTTGTTCTCGTCGACGCTCACCGGGATGACGTCCCACATCGTCCAACTGAAGTGGACTGTCTCGGAGCCGGGGTTGGTGGCGACTTGATGTCCCTGCGAGTAGTTGTGCTGGATGTCGTAGCTGGTGATACCGATCGCGACACCCGCCCAGGGGAGTGTGTCGGCGTCGAGGGTGGCAAGCAGGCTCGCGGGACTGGGGCGGTCATCGACCACCGAAGGCTGGCGGCGCGCCGACGCCGGGATCGGGTCGCCCTGAAGTTCACGCAGAGCACGGAGGTCGAGATGGGGGCTTTCCTGCGGATCGCGATCGCTCGCGTGAGGTGGCGCGGCACCGGCGAACGCGGCTGCGCTCATCCCGAGCAGCACCGCGGCGGTTATGGTGATTGTTCGCCTGAGCATTGTCTCATTCTCCCTGTTACCACGTCTTTGAGAACGATTGCGATACCAGTCATATTCCACATCCACACGGGAGGGCGAGGCTCCTGCCGAGCCGCCCCCCACGGGAGAGTAGCCGACCTCGATTCTCTATACCGCACGCCAGGCGAGGGCGCCTGGCCCACATTTCAGATTGTGTCTCTCTCGTCGATTCCTATTCACGTTCTCCGTCCATAGGTACGCCCACTGCGCGCACGCACACCTACGGCGCACACGGATTACAGAACATCGTTCCCGGATCGCCGCTTCGGAATGCGACATCGACCAGACGCACGACATCGAGGACATCGGTGACCCCATCGCAGGTGACGTCGGTGTTCGGGACCGGGCAGGGGCGCACGGTCACCGGCGGTTTATCGCGGAAGGCGACATCGACCGCGCGCACCACGTCGAGAATATTGAGTTCGCCGTCACACTGCGGATCGGCGAGGCAATCACAGCGGCACAGGACATTCGCCGCCGCCCACTCCCAGGCCCGCTGGGTCACATCCTCCAAGCTCGATGCGCCGAGGCTCTTCACCGGCGGCGGGCCGTACGCGTCATGCGCCAACGTGTCGCAAACGCAACCGATGACATAGACCTGCGTCTGTCCCGAATCGAGCGTCAAGCCCTGGTCGAGCGTCATTGCCGTGTAGGCGTCCTTCGTCGAATCGGAATCGGCATACGGTTCCCAGATCGTGACGCCGGGTCCGCCGGTTACCGTTGTGTACAGGAATCCGCTGGACGGGCCACCGCCCGACAGGTTATCGCGGTTGTCGCCGATCCGTCCACGCAGCGGGATCGTCTCGTTGGCAAACGGGAGCCCGGTCAACGCCCAGTCGCGCCCGGCGATATAGGTGAATCCCGCCGAGTACCGTTCGGTCGAGTTGAGGTAATCGCCCGGCACGTGGCCGATCGAATCGTATCCGTACTGGTAAATCAGATTCCAGTCGGCGACGTAATATCCGTGATTCGCTTTCGGGTCGGCCTGGATGTCCTGCAAGCGCACCGCCGCGAGGACATCGAGATCGGCGTAGAGCCCCACCGCGATGTCGGCAATCGGCGACGCCGTCCGATTGGTGACGACATACTCGACAATTACGAAATCGGCCGAGTCGGAATGCTGCGGGAAGAACCAGGTCGCGTCAATCCCGAGAGTCGAATCGGCGGTCGTCATCTGCGCGGTGGCCAGTGCATACCCGCTGCCGGTCCCGTAGGCCGAGGTATCTACCGTAAGATCGGCCAGCGACCGGAAGCCGCGCTGGCCGGGGTCGTCGCGGGTGTAGAAGTTGTGAAAGACGATCGTGTCGGGATCCTGGGTGCCGTGGGCAGCCAGCAACGTGGCGTCTTTGACCGCGCGGCTCCCGTCAAGAGAGCGCCACAAGCCGCCCTCATATGCCGGCGCCCCGAAACGGCCAACGGAACCGACCTGCAGTGACACGACCCCGGGACTGGCGACCGCGGTCCGCAGAATCATATCCTCGGGACAGAAGAACTCATCGGCGACATAGAACGCGATCGGGAAGATCCGCGGGCTGGGCTGTGACGTGTCGTTGTGGGTGATCTGGATTTCGCCGACGTATAGACCCTCGGTCAGATTGGTCGCATCCATCGTCACGGTCTTCACCACAGGCGGGGAGCCGGGGGGGATCCAGTATGCACCCGGTCCGGAGAATGAGAGCCACTCATCACCTTCCGTGACAGTTATATAGCCGGTCAAGGCGGCAGCGCCCTCGTTGGTAATCGTCAGTGTTTCCCAGTTCAATCCGCCAGGTGGGGCGTGGTACTCGCAGACGGAGTCGGACGTGAGGGTGGCCGAGAAGTATGGCGCGACGAGAGGACAGACGTACTCGGCGTTGGTATACCCGCCGGGGAGATTGA
The DNA here is from genome assembly GCA_035528515.1 of Acidobacteriota bacterium. Classification (GTDB taxonomy): domain Bacteria; phylum Zixibacteria; class MSB-5A5; order WJJR01; family WJJR01; genus DATKYL01. The sequence continues at coordinate 10,719 of DATKYL010000146.1, forward strand.
AGTACATCACCTTGTTCAGCGTCCAGGGGGCCTCATCGAATACGCCGGCCTCGTAGTCCCTGACGTAGAGAATCTCGATGTCCGACACATCGCGGGCGATCGTGCCCCACGCCTCGGAGGCGCAAACGGAGTCCGGATCGGTTGAGGTACAGCCCGGCGACTTGGTGTTGGTCAGGTTGACCGGCCGCGCCCAGATCTCACCGTGGTTGTTGGATACGGCGAGATACAGCTCGCCATTTGCGTAGCCGAGAGCGGAGACGTCGGCCTGCTCTTCAGGTGTCTCGCCGCCCAACTTCGTGTAGAGGACATACAGATAGTCCTCGTTGCTTTCCAAACCGTCTCTGCACAGCGTTGCGCCGTCGCCGATGCCGAGCGAAATCTGCGCAATATTGAGGGAACGTCCCCAAGTGTCAGGATTGTCGTAGTACGCCTCGGCAATGGTCGTGCTGGTCCCCCGTTCATTGCTCCAGTGTTTGAGGGCGATCTGTTCGCTTCCCGATGTGCGCTGCTCGGTGTAGACAATGTGGAGGACACCGCGGTTGTCGTAGGCGATTGATGTCTCGACCCAGGCCTGCGGTCCGCCTTCTTCCCCGTAGGAGGTGATGAGATTCCTTGTTGGCGGACCCAGTTCGGCGCCGCTGAGCCACCCCGCTCCGGCAGTAAACGACTCGTGGTAGGCAACATTGTTCATGCCGCCGTAGCCGTCTTCCGGCCACGTTGAATGGAACGCAACCGCGACTTTCCCCGAATCGTCGGCGGCGTCGATCGTGTAACCAAAGACACGGGTCGAGTCGATGGGAACCGGTCCTTCCCACATCGGCACCGGCGCACCGGCGTCATACCGCCAGTACCAGATTCGGTAGTCGTACCAATCCCAGTCGGAAATACCCGTGCCGATGATGTGGTAAATGTCGCTTCCCTGTGATGATCTCTGTTCGACCGCGACGTCGGGCCAGAGATGGCCGATGGTCCAGTACCCGGTCGCCACCGGCAACTCTTGGTCCAGATGCAGGGCGGAGCCCTCAATCGGGAAGAAATCATACCAGACCGAATAAGGGTAGTCCGACTCGATACGCTGGTGAAAGGTCATCTGGCAGAGATTATCACTGTTGACGTCGACCCGGACAAACCCGCCCCGGGCGAAGTTGCCGAGGGAGACAGACACTCCGTTGAAACCCTGGTTCATCGATCCGGACGTCTTGTCCCAGGAGTTGTAATTGACGAAGCGGTAGTATTCCCAATCAGTCGGCACCTCGTCCCACATCGTCCAGGCGAAGTGAACGGTCTCCGAACCCGGGTTTGACGCGACCTGATGTCCCTGTGCATTGTTGTGCTGGCTGTCGTAGCTGGTGATACCGATCGCGATCCCGGGCGAGGGGACCGTGTCGATATCGAACGGGGAAAGCGCGCTCGCCCCGCGCAAATAGTCATCGACGACCGAGCGCCCGGCGATCCGTCCCCCACGGACGTCGGTAACCACTCCGGCGCCGATGAGCAGCCCGAGCGTCATGACGAAGATTGTCTGTGCCGTCACATTTGTTCGCAATCGCATGGTATCAGCCTCTCATAATCCTACTTGCGTAGGCACACCTACGGCATGCACGGAACACAAAACTGCAATCCCGGATCGCCGTCACGGAAGGCGACATTGACGATCCGTACGGCGTCGAGGACGTTGGTGAACCCCGAACAGTCGACGTCGGTGCCGGCGTACCAGCACCAGGTGTCGTACTCCGCTGGATAGCCGCGGAAGGCGACGTCGATCACCCGGACCACATCGAGGATGTTGACGATGGCGTCGCAGATCGGATCGCCGAGACAATGGCACTCGCATTCCGCCGGACAGAGGAAATCAGCGCCCGGCATGCCGCCGGGTAAGCTCAAATAGACAACACGGTTCATCGACCAGCCGCTTTCATGGAACGCACCCGCCTCGTAATCCCGAACGTAGAAGACCTCGATATCCGAAACATCACGCGCGATGGTTCCCCACGCTTCCGAGGCGCAGACCGAGTCGGGGGTCGCTACGCCGCAATTGGGGCTCTTCGTACTGGTGAGGTTGAACGGCGGCAGCCAGGTCGTACCGCCGTTGGGGGAGAGCGTCAGGTAGAGTTCCCCGTTGGCAAAGCCAAGGCGCGATGTGTCGGCCTGCTCCTCCAGCGTCTCGCCCCCGAGTTTGGTGTAGAGGACGTACAGGTAATCCTCGTTGGTTGCGCCGCCCTGGCAGAGGGTTGCGCCGTCGCCGATGCCGAGTGAAATCTGGGAGATGTTCGGAGAACGCTGCCACGTGTTGGGGTTGGGGTAGTAGGCCTCAGTCACCGTGGCCACTGTTCCCCTTTCGTCGCTCCAGTGCCTGAGTGCGACCCGTTCGCTCCCAGGCTCCTCTTGCTGGATGAAGACTATGTGCAGCACGCCGCGATGATCGTAGGCGGTCGAGGTCTCGGCTCCGGCCCGTGGTCCGCTCACATCGTCATAGGTGGTGATGAAGTTCTTGGACCCCTCTCCCAACTCCGACCCGTCGAGCCAGCCGAGACCCTCAGTGCGGGACTCCCGGTACACGACGTTGTTGACTTCATTCAGGCTGTCGGTCCGGTAATTCGAGGTGAATGCGACGGCGACTTTGCCCGAATTGTCGCAGGCATCGATCGTGTAACTGAGCGTGCTTGCCGAATCGAGAATGACCGGTCCTTCCCACGCGTAACCGGACACCTCTCCGGCCCAGCGCCAGTACCAGAGGCGTTCGGAGGGAAGAGAGATACCGGCGCCGACGTCCTGGTCGCCCATTGAGATGACATGGCAGATGTCTCTCGGCGAGTCCTCGAGTCCCTGATTTTGCGATACGGCGACATCGGACCAGAGATGACCGATCTCACTCGTCCAGGTGCTGTCCCTCGGGAGTTGGGAGTCGAGATGCAGGCTGGAACCTTCAATGGGGAAGAGAAGATGCCAGGCGGAGTAGTCATGATCCCACGACAGTCTCTGGTGAAGAACGGCATGGCACAGGTTGTCGCTGTCGACGTCCATACGCACGAAGCCCCCGCGCGCGAACTCGCCGAGGGTGACAGAGACCCCGTTGGGACCCTGCAGTATTATCTCGTTCAGCATGTCCCACGAGCAGTAATTCACGAAGCGGTTGGCGTCATCGCCGGCTGAGGGGATGATGTCCCACATGGTCCACGCGAAATGAACGGTCTCCGAGCCGGGATTCGTCGCCACCTGGTGACCCTGTGCGTAGTTGTGCTGACTGTCGTAGCTGGTGATGCCAATCGTGATCCCGGGCGAGGGAATGGTATCGGCATCGAGGACCGAAAGCAGACTCGCCGGACCAGAGCGATCATCAACAGCCGAGGGCGCGAATGTCGTGCCCGGTCGCAGTTCCTCGCGGGCGCGCGCGCGCTGGGTGGCAAGGTCGTAACGGGGATCGGCGGCGCAGGCGTCCGTCAACGGTGTCGCGCCGAGGAAAAGTAAGAGGACGGCGGATAAGGCTGTGACCCGGAACATTCCGGATTTACTCATAATCCACCTCCGACCCGCCTGACGGCGGGAATTATCGGCGGTAATCGAGCGGGAGGGGTCCGCCGCAATAGGCACAAACCCCGCGCTCGTGCGGGTATGAGACGAGGTGGGGTCTCCTCGTAGGGTCTACCATTCTAAGTTTAGGACTATCCCCGATTATGGCAAGGGGAAAAGTGGACCTGATTAGTGCGCGATCAGGGTGCGGCCAAGTACTGGTGGGGCAGGGGGTTATGCGCCCGCGCGGGGGCCGCGGGTGTCCCCTCACCTGTCATCCGCCTGCGGCGAATGACATCCTTTCTCCCGGTATCGCGCCCCGTCCCGAGACCGGGACGGGATCAGGAGGATCTTCGAACGGAGGGAGAGGAAGCTCTTTCCTTCCGGCGTAGCCGTTGGACTCCCTCTCCCGGGGGAAAGGGTCGGTCAAAGACCCCGTGCTCAAGGAGAGCGGGGGGTGAGGGGAAACCCACGCGGCAACAGCCCGGCACAGCCCATCCGATTCCGCCGGAGAGAACTCCCCGGCCAACGTATAATCCATAGAGAAGGACTTCAGCAGGAGGTGAGAGGGTCATGACTTCGATCGAATCGCTGGTCGACCGGCAGATCAGACGGGGTCAACTGGCGGAGCGCGCGGCGCAGCAGCATAAGGGGATCGGGCAGGGCAGCCCGCCGTTTCTCCGCGTCATAACGATTTCACGCCAGACTGGAGCGGGCGGACGACGTCTGGCCGCACGGATCGCGGCGCAACTGAATTTCGAGTTGATCGACCGTCAGGTGCTCGAACTCTTAGTCGAGAACAGCGGGGCGCGCGAGCGTCTGATTCACTCGCTCGACAAGGACGTCATCTCCGGGATCGATATGTGGGTGGCGGGCATCCTGGCAGGGCGTTACATCGACCGTTCGGAGTACGCGCAATTGCTGGTGTGCGTCGTGACCGCCCTGGCCGAGCACGGCGAGTCGGTGATCGTCGGCCGCGCGGCGAATGTGATTCTCGGCCAACGCGGCGGTCTACACCTGCGTCTCGTTGCGCCCGCTGACGCACGGGTGCGGAACCTGATGGATTGGCAGGGACTGAGTGAGAAGGATGCTTGCGTGAAAGTCGCACGCGTCGACGAAGAGCGGCGGCGATTCTATCGCAACTACTTCGACGCCGACGCCGACGATCCGGAAGGTTATCACCTGATCATCAACACCGCCCGCGTGCCCGAGTCGCTGGCGGATGAGATGGTCCTCTCGGCATGGCATCATCTGCAGGCAGGTGAGAGGTAGGTGAACCGCCCGTCCTCTCACCTGTCATCCCGCTTCGCGGGATGACATCCTCTCCCTAAGGGAGAAGGTCCTGATTCTGAGTCCATTTCCGCGGGGAACTCACGACTCCCTCTCCCTGAGGGAGAGGGTCGGGGTGAGGGCGACCCTCGGAAATGTGGTGACCCACAGAGACAACCGGCGCATCGGCAAGATCCCGATGCGCCGGTTCGTGGCAATGTCGCCTCTTGTGTCCCGGTTGCCGACGGCATCCCCTACTGATCGCAGGGATCGCAGAAGAGACCCGCCGGGTCCCGATCGCGGAACGCGACCTCTATCAACAGGACGATATCGAGAACGTTTTCACGATTGTCGCAGTTCACGTCGATGCGGGTCGTTGGGCAGAACTCATCCTGAATTGGAGTGTACTGACCGCGGAAGAGCACCGCGATTGCCATGACGGGATCGAGAACGTTGGTCACGCCGTCGCACACCGGATCGGCGGCACAGGGGCAATAGCAGAGGAGTTCGACCACGTTCAGATGGACTGGGACGGCAATCTCGACCGCAACGTCCTTCTCAGGCGTCGGCTCGGCAATCGTGACGACAGCGTAATAGTCCCCGACTGTCAGGCCGGTCTTGTCGACACTCACTACGATCTCAACTGGCGTGCTCCCGGTTCCGGGGGCTACGATCAGCCACGCTTCGCTGCCGATCGCGGTCCAGGCCAGTTCGCCGCATCCCGGATCGGTGATCGCGACCGTCTGCGGGAGCGGCGGATCGCCGGCGATTTCACATGTAAACTCGAGTGTTTCCGGATCAACGGCGAAGTAGTCGGGATTCGGCTGGACCGTAATCGTCGCGGTCCCCGTGTCGGCCAGCAGTCCGTCGGAGACGATGAACGTGACCATGTATACGCCGTCGTCAATACACGTCGTGCTCCAGGAGAAGGTGCCGTTGCCGAAACCGTCCGAGGTAAACGATGCCGCCGGGGGCGCGTCTTCCATGACGAGGGAGAGCGTGGTATTGTCGACATCCGTTCCCGTCACCGCGAACGTGAGCGGGTCGCCGGCGAGAACGGTCTTGGCACCGATCGGAACCAGCACCGGCGGATCGTTGATGGGGTTGACCGTGAAGACCGCGATGTCGGAGCCGGCCGCCAGGTCGGGATCGGTCGCGGTGAATGTGATCGTCTCGACACCGAACCAGTCAGGATTGGATGTCGTCACGGTCGCCACCCGGCCGGGCCCGATGTTGACGATCAGGCCCGACTGGCCGGTGGCGATCCAGCTCAGCTCGTCGTCGTCGTGATCGGGATCAAAGACGAAATCATCGAGTGCGATCGCGGTGAACGCTCCGCCCTCGTCGATCGTCTGGTCGGGGATGTCGTCCACCACCGGCGGAAACACCGGGTTCCCCACCGTGATGGTTCCGAGTGTGAACGTCGGGGTGGCGGGCTGCGACGTGAGACAGTCGACATAGAGCAGGTGATTGTCGGGTGTGGTGCAGGTCGTATCGATCGTGAATATGCCGTCGCTGGCCGTGACATCGAAGCTGATATAGAGCGAGGGGGAGCCGCCCGGCGGGGTACCGTCTGAGCCGACGCTCAGGCAGGGATCCGACGTGCTCACCGTGCTGAACAGTATGGCATCCGGGCTGACAAAGTCGGCCAGACCCGGTGTCGCGTAACCCCCACCGCCGCAGAAACTCGGATTGGTATTGTCGGGTGTGGCGTAGTAGTTCTTCACGACGAAACCGATCAGGGATACCGTCAGGCGGTTCGCGGCGTCGATACTGAGGGTGCCGGTGATAAATGTGCCGTTGGTGGTGATCTCCCGGATCTCGAGCGGGACAACGAGACCGTTAAGCTCGAGATCGTTATCGATGTAGACCCCGACCTGAACGCCGGTCGCTCCGGGGGCTACCGATTTGGATTCCACCGTGACATGGTTGGCGGCCTGGGCCGTCGTGCCGATGAGCAGAACGATCGCGCTCAGTGCGATTCGTGCGGTACGATTCATGGCGGACCTCCCTCCGATCAGCCGCCCGTTACGGGCTGCTCGGGGATTATCAGTGGGAAACTGCCATTTGGGCAATCCCTGCCGGGTGAGTGAGATTGGCAGGAATCCACAGTTATTACATAAATGACGTGGCCCCGGGACGTTGTCAAGTACAATCAAGCCCGACGGTCCGCCGAAGACGGCGCTTCAACCGCTGCATTCCGACACGCGCCGGAGACCAGAGATAACGTTCTCGCGGATATGCAAACGAATCACGCGCCGCCCGGCGTCGAGGAGTGCCTCCCGGTCGCCCGATGCCTGCGCCTGCTTGAGCGCACCGAACGTGACGGACGTATTGTCCTGGCCAGCTTCATCCGGTATCGGGGCATCCTGATCAGCGTCGGTTGTGATCTGAATGAAAAGACCTTTGCCGCCGTCGCCTTTGTGCAACTGCCCGGTGGAATGGAGAAAACGCGGGCCGTAGCCGACGGTTGTCGCGCAACGTGAGCGTCGGCGCAGCGCATCGCGCAGATCCGCCAGCGCTACATCGACCGCCGCCGTCGGCTGCAGATAAACCTGCACGGCGACGTAGGCGCCGGGTT
>DATKYL010000147.1:0-2536 GCA_035528515.1 Acidobacteriota bacterium
GCCGCCGGCCCCTGGCAGTTTATCTCGTCGACCGGCCGCAAGTACGGTCTGCACGCGAGTTGGTGGCTGGACGAGCGTCGCGACTTCGAGAAATCGACCCACGCGGCCTGCCGCTATCTGAAAGACCTCTACGGAATGTTCGATGCCTGGACGCTGGCGCTTGCCGCCTACAACGGTGGCGAGGGACGGGTCGGCCGTCAGATCCGCCGGCAGAATACACGCGATTTCTGGGAGTTGCGCCTGCACCAGCAGACCCGCAACTATGTCCCGCTGTTCATGGCGGCGCTCTCGATCGCCAAGGAGCCGGAGCGTTACGGGTTTTACATCGAGCCCGACCCGCCGCTCGAATTCGAGTGGGCGGCAACGAACAAGGCACTCGAGCTGAAAGATGTCGCGCGGGCGATCGGCTGTTCGACCGACGCGCTGGTCGAACTCAACCCGGAGCTGCGCCGTCTGGTGACGCCGCCGGACGTGGAACCGTATCGTTTCCGCGTACCCAAGGGCCTGAAGGACACCTTCGCCGCCTGTTACAAGGACCTGAAGGCCTCGGAGCGCACCGAATGGGTGCGTCACACCGTCCGCCGCGGTGAGACGGTGAGCCTTTTGGCACGGCGCTACGGGGTACAGGCCTCCGAGATTGCCCGTATCAACCAGCTCAGATCGGCGCACCGGATCAGCGTCGGGCAGACACTGACGATCCCGGTCCCGCTCGCCTACGCGGACAACCGTCCGGCACCGACCGTGTCTTCGTCGTCGTCATCCGCATCCCGCTCGGTCCCGGCTAACGGGACAAAGTACACGGTGCGGCGCGGCGATTCGCTCTGGAAGCTGGCCAAGAAGCACGGGACCACGACCTCGGCTATCCGCCGGGCAAACAACATGGGCTCGCGTTCCAAGCTGATCGCGGGCGCGACCATCATCATCCCCGGCATGAGCAGCGGTTCCGCGGCAACGGGGAATTTCTGGTACACGATCCGTCGCGGCGACACGATCTCGCGTATCGCCAGACGGTTTGGGGTGAGCATTCGGCAAATTATGGGCGCCAACTCGCTGTCCGACCCGGACCGCATCAGCGTCGGCCAGCGCATTCGGATTCCACGGGGCATGTAGAGTCGTTACGCAGGTCATATGGCTAAGAGTCGCGACTGGTTTATCGGTATCGTCATCGCCGGTACGTTCGTGGTGTTCACCACGCTGACGGTGCTTGCGGTTTGGGGTTTGAGTGATTCCGACGGGATCGGGTTCTCCGGGTTCGGCAAGCGCGTCGCCCTGGTTGAGCTGATCGGACCGATCGAATCGTCGCACTCGATCGTGCGCCAGTTGCGTCGCTGGGGCGACGATGAGTCGATCGCGGCCATCGTTTTGCGGGTCGACACGCCCGGCGGCGGCGTAGCCGCCAGCCAGGAGATCTACGACGAAATCCTCCGTGTGCGCGACGAGGGCAAGAAAGTCGTCGTCTCGATGGGATCGGTGGCGGCGTCGGGCGGTCTTTATGTGGCGGTGGCCGCCGACACGGTGGTGGCGAATCCCGGCACCCTGACCGGTTCGATCGGGGTCATCTTCCAGTATCCGACGATCGAGCGCTTGCTCGACAAGATCGGCGTGCAATACGAAACCATCAAGAGCGGGCCGTACAAGGATATCGGCAGCTTCGCCCGCTCGATGTCTCCGGCGGACTCGGCGCACTTGCAGAGCGTGATCGACGATACTTATGAACAGTTTGTTGAGGTCGTAGCCGACGGGCGGGGTCTCGATCCCGAGGAAGTCCGGCGGTTCGCCGACGGCCGCATCTTCACCGGCCGTCAGGCGTTGGAATTGAATCTCGTGGATGTGCTCGGCGACTATCAGGATGCGATCGACATCGCCGCCGAAATGGCGGGGATGGAGCCGTCGCCCCGCACAGTACGTGAGGTCCCGCGGCAGAGGCCGACGGTCTGGGATTTTCTGGGACGCCTCGGCTCGGTGCTGTTGGAGGACGCAGACAGATACGCGAATGACCAGGAGCCCCTGCTGCAATACCGCTGGGATCACTAACCAGCGGCAATCGCAGCGGCTCCGGCAACGGTAATGGAGACGAGATGACGTTATTCCTTAATGACGCACTGAGGAGGTCAGGATGACCAAGGCCGATTTGGTGGAGATCTGTGCCGAGAAAACCGGCCTGACCCGCACCGATGTGGCGGTAACCGTTGACGCGTTTCTCGATGCGGTCAAACAGAGTTTAGAGACCGGCAAGAACATTGAAATTCGCGGTTTCGGCACGTTCAAGGTTAAGCTGCGCAAGGCGCGCAAGGCCCGCAACCCGCGCACGGGCGCCGAGGTCCCTGTACCCGACCGCAAAGTGCCGGTTTTCAAACCGTCAAATGAGTTTAAGAACATGATCGTCAAACAGCCGATCGGATCATAACCCCCGGGCCGCCCGACCGCATCAGAGCACGGGCCGCCGTCTCATCGGAGAGAGAATGCCCTCGGGAAAGAAACGCAAACGCCAGAAGATCAAGACCCACAAGCGCAAGAAGCGCCTGCGGAAGATGCG
>DATKYL010000148.1:0-3196 GCA_035528515.1 Acidobacteriota bacterium
TACTTATTTTACACCGCAAGCACGGCCACGGCGGTTGGATTCCTGCTCTGGGCCATCGTGGTTGCTCCGATGGACAATATCCTCAAGCCCATTCTACTGGGCCGTGGCGCGGATGTTCTGATGCTGGTCATCTTCGTGGGAGCCATCGGAGGCTTTATCAGCCTGGGGATTCTTGGCCTGTTTGTGGGGGTCGTCATCTTCAGCCTCGGTTACAAGCTCTTTCTGGTTTGGCTGGCGCAGGACCCGACGGCTGACAGAGTTCTTCAGCCCCCAAAGCTTTAAGGAAAGCAAAATGAAAATGGCAACTGAGAAGTCTTCCACTGCGCGCGTCAAGGTCGATAACGAACGGATTCAGCGACAGCGAAGCCTGTTTCTGGAAACGAAGAACACGATCGACAACGAGCGCCTTTACTTCATGGAATAGGTTTATGAGCAGACCGTCGGCTATCTATCTCAGGCTCATCTTTCAATGCCTCCTGGACTGCTGAGTCGAGCTTGGCGAGCTCGAAAGGCTTCCCGGGCACGATACCAATCCTAGCCATGCGTTCCAGCATCGGCGTGTCTTCCGCCGGCGGCTTGGCGTCGCCGTAGATATAAGCGTCGATGGCGATCTCTCGCGCCTCCTCAACGCTCAAATCTTCTGCTCGAAGCGAGTTGCTGGTACCACCTATCGTTGCCGCCACAGCGGCTAGCACGCCATCTTTCCATCGCCAGCAAAGGGTGTTGGGGTGAGTACATTCTCGCCGCTCCCACACTTGGCGTTGCCATCGAGCGGGGCATCGCCACCATTGGTTTTCACAGCAGGGGCGACGCCTTTTTGGTCGCCCATAGGCACGGCGAAGTGCGGCTGAGCTATTCGAGTCCCACCAAGGGCAAGGATGGATATTTCCACATTGCCTGTGGCACTGCCGGGATCCTCCTCAGCATATGCCGAGCGTTTCTACAGGCGGCAAGGTGATATTGGCAGGCGGCCTGCAGTCGCTGCAGCTTCTCTCGCAGTGCGGGATTCGCCACGGCGGGCAGTTCGGCGAGTTCGGTGTCCGCGGCTTCGAGGCGTTTCTCGATTTCTCCTTGATCGGAGAAATCCGGAGTACCCCGACGAGGGTAGGCTCATCCCCAAGACGACGACCAAGCCGATGGCTCTCTGGATGGCGGCTATGCCCGGAGAACGTTTCATCGAGATGGAAAATATCTTCCGGCCGACTCGAACACCGGGAAGGTCGGGACTCGAAGCATCATTGCCCGGGATCGTTTCTCTCCGCCCCCAGCGTTTGTTTCGCCAGATCCAGATTGATGCTGGCGACGGCGTCGTATTGGGTAAGGTGAACCTCGCCGCTCAGTTCCTCCAGGAAAGGCGATCGCCGCAGGCGATCCATGACCGGCCCTTTCACCTCGGACAGGTGGAGGGAGATGCCCGCGTCCTTGAGTCGGTGATTGATCGCCTCGAGACTCTCCAAGGCCGAGGCATCGATCGTGTTCACCGCCGGGCACTCGAGGATCACGTGGCGGACCGCCGGATTGGCCGCGATCGCATCGCTGACCATCTCCTCGACGAATCGGGCGTTGGGGAAGTAGAGGCTGGCGTCGATCCGCAACGACAGGATCTCGGGGTCGGTGACCACGGTGTGGCGTTTCACGTTGCGGAAATTCATCGTTCCCGGCAGTTGCCCGACGACCGCGACATGCGGTTTCGAGGTCTGGTAGAGGTGCAGGAAAATCGAGAGTCCCACGCCTACCAGCAATCCGGCCTCAACTCCCTCGATCAGCGTGACCACGATGGTGGCGGCGATCGCCGCTCCGTCCGTCAAGGAATAGCTCCAGATCCGCTTAATCGCCTTCAGATCCACCAGCGTCATGACGGCCACGATGATGACTGCGGCCAGCGTCGCCTTGGGCAGGAAATAGAGCAAGGGTGTCAGGAACAGGGTGGCCAGGCCGATGCCGATCGCGGTGAAAGCCCCGGCGGCGGGAGTTTCGGCGCCGGCTTCGAAGTTGACGACCGACCGCGAGAGACCACCGGTGACCGGGAATCCGCCCGAAAAGGCCGAGCCCAGGTTGGACATGCCCAGCGCGATCAGTTCCTGGTCGGGGTCGACGCGCTGGCGCCGCTTGGCCGCCAGCGTCAGGGCGACCGAGATCGATTCCACGTAGCCCAGCACCCCGATCAGCAGGGCCGGGACCAGGACCTTCATCCAGAGTGCCATGTCCAGCGGTGGCGGGGCGATCTTCGGAAGTCCCTTGGGGACCGTTCCCACGATCTTCACGCCGTGGTCGGCAAGGCCGAATCCCCACACCAGCAGGGTCGTCGCGATGATCGCGGCGACCGGTCCCATCTTCGCCATCATGGCGGCGGACTTCTCCGTCATTCCCATCCTAATCAGCAGTGGTCTGAGACCGCTGCGCAACCAGAAGAGAAACCCCAGCGAGGCGACGCCGATCGCCGCGGTGTAGGGATTGATCTCGCCGAGATGGGCTGCCATCGATTTCACGAGATCGACGAAGCTTTCCCCGTGTCCATCGATCCCGATGAGGGGCGCGACCTGCCCGGTCGCGATCTGGATTCCCGAAGCCGTGATGAAACCGGACACCACCGGATGACTGAGAAAATTGGCCAGAAACCCCAGCCGCAACAAGCCCATGCCGACCAGCAACAGGCCTGAGACGAGCGCGAGGGCGATCGCCGCTCCGTAGTATTCCGGGGTTCCCTGCGAGGCGAGTTTTCCCGCCGCCGCTGCCGTCATTAGGCTGACCACCGCCACCGGGCCGACCGCCAGCGCGCGCGAGGTGCCGAAGACCGCATAGAGCAACAGCGGAGCCATCGAGGCGTAGAGTCCGACCTCCGGAGGCAGTCCCGCCAGCAGGGCGTAGGCCAGCGACTGCGGGATGAGCATGATCGTGACGATCCCCGCCACGACCAGGTCATTGAGCATGGTCTGGCGGTTGTACTTGGCTCCCCAGGCGAAGATGGGCAGATACTTGCGAAGGAGGTTCATGGGGTCTTGGGCGGCAACAAGTAAAGGGTCATGGCGAATACCAGGTAGACCATCAACACCAGCACCCCGACGAACCAGGCCGAGCGCCCGTTGGCCGTGACGAGGGCGGCGGTGAGGGTGGAGAGGAAGATCATCACCACGGCGCCGGGCCAGAACTGCAGGTCCATCGGCGTCGGCCCGATGAAATAGCTCGCCAGCACCAG
>DATKYL010000149.1:0-7451 GCA_035528515.1 Acidobacteriota bacterium
TGCGTGCGGCGATCGACGAGGCGGCCAGCAAGCTGGAAGCACAGCTGAAGAAGTACAAGGGCAGGCTCAAAGACAAGGATCCGAAGGCCATCTCCGCCGCGAAAGCGGCCGCGGCGGCCGCGGCGGAGAACGACGGTGAGAGCGATGAGGATTCGGAGGAGGAACTCTAAATCGGATCTCGGCGACTGTTCCGTTTCATCATTTACATGAGGATCACCCGTCCCCGGCCGTGGTTGACCGGAAGGTGAGGCACTGATGCAGGCAGTCACGATTGAGCGGCTCCTGGAAGAACGGCGCAACCCGTTTGAACTGATGGTCGTGGCCGGCCGGGCCGGGCTCAAAAAGAAAATACTCAATGCCGAGATTCACCGTCCCGGACTGGCCTTGGCCGGCTACCTCGAACGCTATCCCTACCAACGGACCCAGGTCCTCGGTGAGACCGAAGCCGCCTACCTGAGTTCCCTGTCGGCCGAACGGCGCCGTGAGATCCTGGCGCCGCTCTTTGAATTAGGGCTGCCCCTGGTGGTCGTTACCAAGAACCTCCCCGTTCCTCCGGAAATGCAGGAGCTGGCCGACGCCTACGAAACCTGCCTTCTGTCCACTCGCCTCTCGACGACCGAGTTCGTGGCCCGGCTCTCGTCCTACCTCGACGTACAGTTTGCCCCGTCGACCCAGATTCACGGAACGCTCGTCGACGTCTACGGCGTCGGCTTGATCTACACCGGCAAGTCAGGGATCGGCAAATCGGAAGTGGCGCTCGACTTGGTGGAGCGCGGACACCGTCTGGTTGCCGACGACGTCGTGCGGATCACGCGACGGGGGCCGCAGGTCATTATGGGGGCCGCCGGCGAGCACTTGGGCCACCACATGGAAATCCGGGGCGTCGGCATCATCAATGTCGAGAAACTCTTCGGTATCCGGGCGGTGCGCTTGCAGAAGCGCATCGAAGTCGAGGTGCGCCTCGAACTCTGGCGGGATGACGCGGAGTACGAACGCCTGGGATTGGAAGACAAGACCACCACGATCCTGGGTGCCGAGATTCCGCTCGTGACCATCCCCCTGTCGCCGGGCAAGAACATCACCGTCATCTCCGAAGTGATCGCCATGAACCACATGCTCAAGGTTTACGGCGTCCACACGCCGCGTGAGTTCTCGCGCTCCCTAGCCGAGGAGATGATGCGCCGTCACACCACGGCCCATTACCTCGAATCCGACACCGAGTAGCCGCGGCCCCCGGCGATCCACAGGAATGCTGGGAACGACCGGCCGTTTGGCCGATAGAACCATTGTGGGGAGCGGTCCCGGGGGCGGGCCATCCCGGAAACGACGAGCAGTCATGGACGGATCGAAGGCAGAACTCAAAGTCGGCGCGACGGTCCTGGTGGCACTGGCCATTCTGGTGGCGGGGCTCTTCTGGCTGAAAGGCTACCGGATGGCCGAAAGCCGCTACCGTGTCGATGTCTGGTTTTCCAATGTCGGGTCACTCGGCGTCGGCGATCCAGCCAGCGTTTCGGGCGTCCACAAGGGCAAGGTCGCTGACGTCACGCTCCACGAGGGCGGGGTGCGGGTCGGGCTGTTTCTCGATAAGGACGTCGATCTGCGCTCCGATGCGACGTTCACGGTGATGAACATCGGTCTGATGGGCGAACGGTTCGTCGATGTGCAGACCGGCTTTTCGCCCGATTCTCTCGTCACCGATCCCCTGCCGCGCGGCGTCTATGAAACCGGTATCCCCGAAGTGATGGGTCTGATGGGGCGTATGACCGAGGACGTGCGCGAACTGGTGGCGGCGATTCGCTCGACGATCGGTTCCGATTCGACGCTCGCGCAAGTCGCCCGTATATCCGTCGGACTCGAAGAGATCACCCGGAGAACCGCCGGCATGGTCAACGACCATGAGAAAGCCGTCTCCCGCATCGTCGCCGATTTAGGAGCCACCGCATCGTCACTACGGGAAACGGTGGAGTCGAATGCGGTACGGGTCTCCGAGACGTTTGATCGCTTCGATTCGGCGGCGGTCGAGCTGCGCGCGTTCGCCTCGCGCCTCGACACCCTGGCGATCAATGTGTACGCCGTCGTTGAGGAACTCCGCACCGGGGAGGGGACGCTCCCGCGTCTGATCCACAGCGATCAACTCCTGCGCCGCTGGGAATCGGCCGCCAAAGAACTCGACCTGCTGGTGACCGACATCCGCGCTAACCCCGGCAAGTATCTCAAGGTCAAAGTCTCGCTGTTCTGAGCCGGCCCTCCGGCTCAATGCAACAGCGAGCGGCTTTCACCGCGCACCCTCCTCTAGCGCAAAGGCAGACCTGTTGCTGCCGAACTGAACCGATCGTCAATTGACGATGTGCGGCTGTCGCCGTACCATAGTGGTCAGGCAGGGATTGTGAATGCACGCTCGCGTAACCGGCTGATGAGAAGATGAGACGAACGAGAGTACTCCTTCTGAGTCTTGTGGGCATCGTGGGCGGCATCTCTGCAGGCGGCCATGCCGCCGACAGCGCCCCTCGTGCGACGGTCTCATCCGACTCCTGGGAGTTCGGCTATGTGCCGCAGAAATCCGAGGTCAACCACACGTTCTACCTGCACAACACCGGTTCGGCGCCCCTGTCCGTAACGGAGATCAAACCGGGCTGTTCCTGCACCAGTGTCTCCAAAGTCGATCGCCCCATCGCTCCCGGCGACAGCGTTGCCGTAGTGGTGACGTTCAAGTCCGGCCGTTACCAGGGTCGGGTGAAGAAGACGACCAAGGTCCATACCGATGATCCGGAGACACCCGTCCAGCCCCTGCATATTCTGGCCCGGGTGGTCAAGCCGGAAGACCCGACCGGGAATATCTCCGTGACACCGCGGAAATTGGCTTGGCGCGTCGAGGATACGGAGGGCACCACGTTTACCTACGCGCTCAAGATCGCCAGCCATGATGCGGATTCCGTGGCCGTCACGATGCGGCATGCCGCGCCGGGAGTTGTCGGTCAGATTCCGGACCGCGGCGCGATCGCCCCGGGGCAGGAGATCGCAATCCCGCTGAGTGTGTCCAAGACAGTTGACGGGGAGACCGCCCGAGGATTATCGGTAACACTTGCTTTCGTCGGCCGGGACACGACCATCGTCACGGTCCCGATCGAGATTAGGGATTGACCGGGAGGGGTGATGATTAATCTGCGTGGCGTTGTGGCGCTCATGTTGTTCTCCGGTTGCGGAGCGGCGATCGTGCTCGGGTGCGGAGATGACGGCAAGAGCGTCGATCCGGACAACAATCCGCCGACGATCGTGTCGATAACCGCCGCCCCCGACACGTTTGTGGCGAACCACAGTTCAACGATCACGGTTGTGGCCGAGGATTCAGACGGCGATGCGCTTAATTACGTCTGGGAGACTTACGGGAGCCAATTTATGGCGCTGCCGAGTGAGACGAACACGATGGTGCTAACGAACTGTTGTCCCATTATCGAACCGGTCTCCGCCATGGTTCACGCGATTGTCGATGACGGCCGGGGTGGTACGGCCCGCGACAGCGTTCGCGTCTGGGCGATCCCCAGCGGTTCACGCTGATGAAATCCGCAACCGTCGCCGTTGTCGTTGCTCTGCTGTGTTTCCCCATCGTGGGACAGGCGCAGAACTGCTGCGCGCCCGCGGTTTCGCCGCAGGGTGTGCTCGGCGAGACCGTGGCCCTGCCGCATACGCTGGACATCGGCGTTCATTACGAGTACCTGCGCTCGCGCGACATGTACGAGGGCTCCGACCGCATCGCCAATCCGAGGAATACGGAAGCCGATTGGAAGAGGGCGATTCTGACTGTCGCCTACGGCCTCTTTCCGCAATTGAGCGTCAGCGCCGTCATTCCATACGCTTGGAAGAAGAAGCGCCTGGATTTGGTTGGGGACAATTCGCGAATCGAACTCGCGAGCGACGGGATCGGTGACGTTAGCATTCTCCTGCGTTTCAGCCCGTTGACGCGCAGCTTCGTCAACTTCAGGGAATTGTCGCTTGGTCTGGGCGTGAAGGCGCCGACCGGGTCCGCCGACTGGTGCAGCTGGCTCCCTGAGGAACTTCAGCCGGGCACCGGATCGTGGGATTTCATCGGATCGGTGTCATACTATCAGGGATTCGAGCCGGTTGATTTCGTCCTCAGTTCCACCTACGTGCTCACGACCGCGCATCATGACCAATGCACGGCGTACGATGAGTCGTACGAGTTCGGTGATCAGTTGTCGTACCTGTTGACTGCGAATTGTCATCCGGCTGCGCGCTTCGATCTGTCGCTGGCGATCTCGGGCATCGTACGAGGGCGCGACATCCTCGACGATGAGAAGGTCCCCGGCACCGGACGTCATCAGTTGTGGTTTGTACCGGGGCTTCAATTCGTCGCGGTGCCGGAGACGCTGCGGTTGCAAGTCTTCTTCGAACAGCCGATCTATCAGCATTTCAACGGCGAACAATTGGGGTCCGACTTCAATGTCCGCCTGACCGTTGTCTACACGCTGCCGCTCAAGAAATCAACGGAGGATGATACGTGAGATTATCGTATCGTACCGATGGACGGCAGTCGGGCTGTCCGGGAGCGACGAAATGAATAGTCGGGGATTGTGTCTGGGGATCGTACTGGCGGGACTGCTCATTCCGTCGAGCGCCGTCTTGTCGGCAACGGTCGAAGCGACCGGCTACATCGTCAATGACACGACCTGGACCGGTACCGACACGGTCATCGTGTCGGGCTTCCTGATCGTCGCCGATACCGTCAAGCTGACCGTTGAGGCCGGGGCCAGAGTCCTGTTCACCTCGGGGGCAAAGCTGATGGTCCAGGGTGAGGTGGAGGCCGAGGGCAGTAGCACACAACGCATCCTGTTCACCTCGAGCGCCGATACCACGGGCGGAACCCCGGTCGCCGGCGCATGGGCCGGGATCAGTTTTGAGATGACCGGCCGGGGATCGTTGCGCCACTGCGATTTCAAGTACGCCACCAATAGCGTGTCCGCCCTGGAATCATCCCCCACGATTGAACGGTGCGTGATGGAGCATTTTTCGGTTGCCGGCTGTTACATCGACGGCTACGACGCCTACCCGAGAACCACACCCCGCGTCGAGAACTGCATTATCATGCAAACAGACCCGGCGCTCATCGGCACCGGTAACGGCATTGTTATCTATCGTGCGACCAATGTGACGATCACCGGCTGCTGGATCAGAAACTGCCGCGACGGTCTCAATGTCAACGCGGTCGGCAGTCTGACCCCGCATTTCGCCGTCACCAACACTGATATCGGTGACAACGCCCGGTACGGGATTTACACCTATGCCGGTGGGTGAGGGGGGATGACACCGACGGGTTCGGTGAGCGAGTGCAACATCACGAACAGCGGTTGGTACGCCTTCTTTGCCTCATCCTGCACCAACTCCGGCATCACCATCGCCGCGGAAAACAATTGGTGGGGGACCGACAATCTCTTCACGATCGAGGGGATGGTCTACCATCAGATCGACGCGAGTTCGTCGCCGCTGGTGGACTACGATCCCTGTGCCGCAGAGCCATTCTCGATCGATACGCCGACCGACGTGCGTGAGACTCCCGGCGGCACCGGGCAGCCGATATTCGTGCTGCGGCAGAATTACCCGAATCCGTTCAACGCCGCGACTGTGATTGAGTTCGACCTCCCGGCACCGGGCCGTGCGCGGATTGAGATCTTCAACATCATGGGGCAGAGTGTGACGGCCCTCGCCGACCGCTGGTTCCCAGCCGGGCGCTCTCGTTTGATCTGGGACGGCACCGATGCCGACAATCGGCCCGCGGCGTCGGGAGTCTACCTGTATAAGATTGCAGCAGAAGACGTGTCTGCCGCTAAGAAGATGATCCTGCTGAAGTAGCTTGTGCCGGTACCCCCAGCCCGATCACTCTTTGTCGGATGAGTGTCTGCCCGTTTGCCCCGCGGCCAGAGCAGCGAGGCGGTCGAACTGGGCTCTCAGATCGTTCAGGGGCGTGACACCGACCACACGGCCGACCAGGGCGCCCTGATGGAAAAACGCCAGGGTCGGAATACTGCGTACGCCGTACTCTCCGGCAATCCCGGCACTGTGATCCAGGTTCAGTTTGAAGAAGTCGACGCGACCTGCATACTGCGGCGCCAACTCCTCCAACAGTCCGCTCATCACCTGGCACGGCTGGCACCAGGTCGCCCAGAAATCCACGACCACCGGCAATTCAGCATCGAGCACGTCCTCAGCGAATGTCGCCGGAGATGTATGCCGGGGCTTGCCGGGTTTCGGAGACCGGCCGAACAGCTTGCTCAAGAATCCCATGGCATCCTCCCCTCCAATCATAAGTATTGCGCCTGCCATTCCCAAGGCCTTAGACCGATCCGCATCGTCCCATCCTGCTCCTCCGCTCCGTCGCGGGTTCACTACTGCTCGACCGGAGCCCCGGGATGCGATATACTCATGATCCGGGTTCGACCCGTAGACAAACTCCCGTCCCGGTAAGATGAAGGACGATGGTGACGAAGAACTGAGGGGAGAGGTGACGCGTGGTAACTCGTGAAAGCATAATCTCACTGCAGGAAATCACCGCCGATACTGTCCGCACGATCTGCAATCTCGCCGTCCATCCGGAGCAGCAGAAATTCGTCGCGCCGAACGCGGTCTCGATCGCGCAGGCGCATTTCTCCGAGCACGCGTGGTTCCGGGCGATCTACGCCGACGACACCCCGGTCGGCTTCGTCATGATCGAAGATCAACCCGCTAAACCGGAATACTACCTCTGGCGGTACATGATCGACGTCCGTTATCAGCGGATGGACTTCGGCCGCCGGGCGATGGATCTCATCATCGCGCACGTCCGCACCCGATCCAACGCCACCGAATTCCTCACCAGCGTCGTCCAGGCCGAAGGCGGCCCGCAGCAATTCTACGAGAAATGCGGGTTCCAACTGACCGGCGATTACGATGAAGGCGAAGCGGTGATGAGGCTGGGGTTGGGGGGGTAACTTCTGCCGTTTTCCCCTCACCCCCCGTTGCTTCGGACAGAACGGGATCTTCGACCGGCCCTCTCCCTTGGGGAGAGGGAGCCCGACGGCACAGCGGACGAATCAGCTTCCTCTCCCTGGGGAGAGGTCTTCCGCCGACAGGCGGGAGGGTGAGGGGAACGGACCGGCGAAGATGATGAAGGACCGAGAGCCAGCTGATCGACACAAAGCTGTAGACCGCGCTCGACAACTGCGCCAAGACGGCACCATGCCCGAACGCCTGCTCTGGGCACGTCTACGGAACCGCCGTCTCGACGGCATCAAATTCCGCCGTCAACATCCTATCGGCCCGTTCGTCGTGGACTTCTTCTGTGAATCCTGTCGACTGGTTGTCGAACTCGACGGCGATTCTCACGGGACGCAGGTTGAAGAGGACAGTCGACGAACGCTCTGGCTGCAGCGACAGGGATATCGAGTTGTCCGATTCTCGAA
>DATKYL010000150.1:0-27688 GCA_035528515.1 Acidobacteriota bacterium
CCTGGTCGAAGCGCAGCTTCTGGCGGCCGCCCGGAACGCGGGGCTGAGCGACCCATTCGTAACCGTCTCCGATCTCGGCGACTTTGCGGTCATCTACCGGGTGGCCGGGATTCTCCCGGAAGTGAAGGAATTCGTGTCCGCCAATTCGCGCCTGCGCGTCATGATGCTCGACACTCTCCACGAAGCGGGGATCGAGATCGTGTCCCCGACGTTTATGAATACCCGCGCCATACCGGAAACTCGCCGCTTCATTCCTGAAGCAGAGCGGACTGCACCCGGGCCGGCGACGCCGACGGCCGCACCGGAATCAGTGCTCTTCGACAAGGCGGATCAGGCGGAATCGATCGAAAAGCTGCGCGAGACCCGTGACCAGTTGCAGGAGAAATCCGAGGCGATCAACTTACAGATGAAGGATGCCGAGGCGCCGGATCGCGAAGCTCTGGAGAAACAACGAGACCGCCTCCGTCACCAGTTGGAGCGGCTCGACGCCGTCATCCGGGAACGGGAAGCCGCAGCCAAGGATTAGCTCTCCTCGCGTCGGGACGCCGGCGGTCTGTCGTCGCGCGTCCGGCCTTACGCGATCTCAACCAACTCAATGTCGAATGTCAGATCCTTGCCGGCGAGTGGATGGTTCGCATCCAGCGTGACCTCGGCGTCCGAGACCTGTGTCACCATCACCGGCACATCCTGCCCGTCCTTCTGGGTTACGCTCAGTTGCTGTCCGACTTCGGGTTTGATGTGATCGGGGATCCGGGTGCGATCAACGTTCATCACGAGATCATCGCGGCGCGGGCCGTAGGCTTCGTCTGACGTGATCGTCGCGGTGCGCGATTCGCCCGGCGCCATGCCGACCACCGCCATCTCGAAGCCGGGTATGACATCGCCCTGTCCGAGCGTCAATTCCAGCGGGTCGCGATCCTTGGACGAATCGAATACCGTACCGTCAGTGAGCATTCCTGTGTAATGAACACGGACTTTATCCCCGTTTTTGGCCTGTGCCATGAGATCCCCCTTCTCCCCGTGAGAGAGTTGTGAGTGGAAAGGTCAAGCCCCATTAATTACTGTCGGGCGGATCACAAGTCGAGTCAAGGGCTTTTGGGAGAAGACGAGCGCGCGAACGAGCGCGTGGCGGCGGACTCAGGTTATCAACGGGTTGTGCTGGAAGGCGATCACCGATGAGCCCGGCCATCATGAGAGTTGATCTCATCGATTGACCGCGAACTCGCCCCGCTTCAGCCGCGCGAAGTATGTTCTCGTCGCGCGCGCGACGCGCGGCGTCAGGGCGATCGTGCCGAGAAGATTGGGGATCGCCATCATCGCCAGCATCGCGTCGGAGAAATCGAGCACCGGCTGCAGACTCCAGACCGCGCCGACGACGATCAGGATGACGTAGACAAGTTTGTACGCGAATACGGTGCGCGGACCCATGAGGTATTGCGTGCACTTCTCGCCGTAGTATGACCAACTCAGTGCGGTTGAATACGCGAAGAGAAGCACCGCGAGAGCAACGAAGTAGCGCCCGAATCCCGGCATCGCCGATTCGAACGCCGCGACCGTGAGATTGATGCCGTCCGCGCTCCCGGTCACCCACTGGCCGGACAGAAGGATCACGAGAGCGGTCATGGTGCAGATCACGATCGTATCGATGAACGGTCCGATCATCGCCACGACACCTTCGCGCACCGGTTCGTCGGTTTTCGCCGCCGAATGGGCGATCGGCGCCGATCCCAAACCCGCCTCATTGGAGAAGACGGCGCGGCGGATACCCTGAACGACCACCTCGCGGAACGCAACCCCGGTAAAGCCGCCGACCGCCGCGGTCCCGGTGAAGGCGTCGCTGACGATCATTCCCAAGATCCCCGGGACCTCGCCCAGATGCGTGAGGATCAGATAGAGGGCACCGAGGACATAGATGGTCGCCATGCCGGGCACCAGCTTCCCGGCGACCCGCCCGATACGCTTGATCCCTCCGATGATAACGAGAGCAACGAACACCGCCAGGACAAGGCCGGTGACCCAGGTCGGAAGGCCAAACTGGCCTTCGAGAATGCTCGCGCTCTGGTTGGATTGAAACATGTTGCCGATACCGAACGAGGCCACCGCACCCATGAAGGCAAACATCACCGCGACCGGTTTCCAGCGCCGACCGAGGCCGAGGTCGATGTAGTACATGGGGCCGCCGGACGTGACGCCGCGCTCATCGATCTTGCGATACATCACCGCCAGCGTGCAGGTCGCGAACTTGGTCGCCATCCCGACCAGACCCGCAATCCACATCCAGAACACCGCCCCCGGACCACCGACCGTTACGGCGACGGCAACACCGGAGATGTTGCCGAGACCGACGGTGGCAGACAGCGCCGCACTCAGCGCCTGGAAGTGGCTGATTTCGCCTTTGTGCTCGGGACGATCGAACTTTCCGGCAATAACCCTCAGGCTGTGAACAAAGGCGCGGAATTGAACACCCCGCGTCCAGAGAGTGAAGAGCAGCCCCGCCGCGATCAGCAGAATCGCCAGAGGAAGGCTCCAGGCGAAGCCGGCGGCGTCGGATAGAAACTGCGCGATGTCCACGCGGGACTCTCCTCGTCAGTCAGACCGAAAGGCGGTTCGCCCCCGTCGGAGGGGCGTTCGTCCAGACAGTAGTGCGGGTGCCGGGGCGCGTCAATCCCAAAACCGGGCCAGACAACCGTCCCAGATGATTGGCAGCCGACGGTTGAGCACCGGCCAGCCTCCCGTCCTTTAAACGGGATAACTGACATCGGGTTAAACATCCGGCGCTCTCGACACGAAAGGGACCGGCCTTCCGCGTCGATACCGAATATGTGAGCATCGGCCCGCGCTCTGCATGTGGCGGGGTGGTGAGGCCGAAGTACGCCAATGGCTAATCCGGCATACCCAAGGGTCGGCGATCTCCTCCGTGCCCGTGATCTCATCTCCGAAGAGGAGTTGAAGGCGGCACTGGCGGAACAGAGGCGCACCGGTGGGCGGCTGGGTGATATTCTGGTCGCATCCGGCCGGATCACTTCGGTCGACCTGGTGGAAATCCTCAGCGAGCGGCTCGGTATTCCCAAGATCTCCATCGAGGGTTTCGTGACCGACCCCGAGGTCGTCCATACCATTCCCCTACGCATCGCCCGTAAGCACCGTGCGGTGGCGCTGTTCAAAGTGAACGACACACTCACGGTGGCGATGGCCGACCCGCTCGACATGGTGGCGATCGACGAGATCCGCTATCAGACCGGCCTGCGGGTCAACCGCGTCATCGCCACGGCGGAGGATGTCGAGGCGGCGATCACGCGCTTCTACTCGGTGGCGCAGAATGTCGAACGGATCATCGGCGATTCCACCGCGCAGACAAGGGTGCGCGATTCGGAAAGGCCTGGCGACGATGCGCCGATCGTCCAGCTGGTCGATGTACTCCTCACCGAGGCCATCAAACAGAGAGCATCGGATATGCACATCGAACCGAGCGAGGATGCCCTCCGCGTGCGATTTCGTGTCGACGGTCTGCTGCGGGAAGAGGCCAAGCCCCCGCTGGGTCTGCACGCCGCGATCGTCTCGCGCATCAAGGTCATGGCCGGAATGGATGTCTCGGAGAAGCGGATTCCACAGGACGGACGCGTTGCTCTGGCACGGGGCGGTGAAACGGTCGATCTGCGTATTTCGACGATTCCGACGATCCACGGCGAGAAGGTCGTCGTCCGCATCCTGGGACGTAAGGGTCTCAATCCGATGCTCGGGAATATCGGGCTCACGGCGAAGCAGCAGAAACTCCTGCGTTCGCAATTGCAGGCACCCGAGGGTATGATCCTCATCTGCGGGCCGACGTCGAGCGGCAAGACGACGACCCTCTACGCGGCATTGAGCGAGATCACCTCACCCAAGAAGAACATCGTGACCGTCGAGGACCCGGTCGAGTACGCCCTCTCCGACGTCAGCCAGGTTCAGGTCAACGAGAAGGCGGGGCTGGACTTCGCGCTGTGCCTGCGCGCCTTTCTCCGTCAGAATCCCGACATCATCATGGTCGGAGAGGTACGCGATACGCTGACGGCTCAGATCGCGACGCGTGCCGCCATGACGGGGCACCTGCTGCTCTCGACGATTCACACGATCGACGCGGCGGCGGCGCCTTCCCGGTTGATTGACATGGGCGTCGAACCCTTCCTCGTCGGTACCGCGCTGCGGGTGGTGGTCGCCCAGCGCCTGGTCCGGCGGCTCTGTCTGGAGTGTGCCGCACCGACAACGCCCCCCGCACCTGTTCTTGAACAGTTGGGCTTTGAACCTGGGGCACCGACCACCGGCTGGCATACGGCGGTTGGCTGTCCTGCCTGCCGCGGTGGCGGTTACAAGAGTCAGGTGGGCGTGTTTGAAGTCCTCGTGGTCGATGACGCCGTGCGAGCCATTATCGGCGAAGGCCGTGACGCGTCGCATATCCGCGAATACATGAGGAATAACGGCATGGAAGATCTGCGGACCCAGGCGCGTAATCTGGTTGCCGCCGGCGTCACAACCGCCGAGGAACTCCTGCGCGTGATCCCGCACGCCAGTACAGCCGTCGAATCGATCGTTTGATGCACCGGCGTCGGTCGCCGGTGCGCGTGGGATGAGTGAGTGCCTCCATTTCGTTACAAGGCCGCCGACGCGAGCGGCAAAGTCATTCACGGTGAGATCATCGCTGACTCTCTGCAAAACGCCACTGACCACCTTGACATACAGGGTCTCCTTCCACTCGAGGTCAATCCGGCAACCAGCTTCTTGAGCCGCTGGCAGGTCCGTCGCGGCGGCGCCCGTTGGCGCATTGAAGACAAAGTCCTCTTCACGCAGAAATTCGCGTCGCTGATCAAGGCGGGCATTCCCCTCCTGACCGCGCTGGAGTTGGTCGCGCGCCAGACAAAAAAAGTACCGGTCAGGACAGCCCTGCGGCATGTCGCTGATCAGATCGCCAACGGCCAGTCGCTCCACGAAGCGATGAGCGGCTCTCCCCGTCTGTTCGATGAGATCTATCTCGGCGCGGTGCAGGCAGGCGAATCCACTGGGCAGCTCGACTCCACGCTCTCTCACACGGCGGATTATCTCGAACGCGAGATGAACACCCGACGGAAGGTCAAGGAGGCGTTCCGTTATCCCATGATGGTCGTCGCCGCGATCGGCATCGCGGGGGTACTGATCCTGAAGTTCGTGGTGCCCAAATTCGCATCGATCTACGGTCAGTTTGGAAGCGATCTGCCGCTGCCGACGCGGATTCTAATGCATGCCGCCGAGATGATCAACCACGTCTGGTGGTTTTTGCCGCCGGCGGTTGTGACCGTCTGGACCGGGTGGAGGTTCTGGATGCGAACGGATTATGGTCGGGAATGGCGCGATCGGAACCTGCTGCGGCTCCCGATCATCGGCAGCCTGTTCCTCCGCGTCGCCGTCTGCCGTTTCGCTCGGCTCTTCAGCGTCCTTTTCTCGGCCGGATTACCGGCTACGACATCTCTGGAAATTGTCGCCGACGCGGTCGGCAACGTCGTGGTGGCTAAAGACGTCCAGGCGATGCGTGAGCGGATCTCGGCCGGCGGCGCGGTGGGTGAAGCCGCCGCGGACGCCGTCATGCCCGAACTCGTCCATGAGATGCTGACCATCGGTTTCGAATCGGGCCAAGTGGAGCGCATGTTAACCGAAGTGGCACGGCATTTCGAGCAGGAGGTCGAGTATGGGGTGCGGCGCCTCGCCGATCGCCTGCAGCCTGTCATCCTGATGTTTCTGGCCGCGGCCGTTCTCACTATTGCCCTCGCGGTACTGATGCCGATGTGGAACCTGATATCCCTTGTCCGTTAACGAGTTACGCCTCGCGCCGCGCCAACACCCCCCTCCTCTTTCGCTATCGCACAAACTAAAACCAGGGCGGTTTTCGCCGATACTGCAATCATAGAGGGAGAACAATCATCCCGTCAAATACGGGGAGAAAAGGAGTGGGTCCAACATGTTGAGTCTCTGTCGTTTCCATCGCGACCGGCGTGGCTTCACGCTGATTGAGCTGGTGATCATCATTGCCATTCTCGGCATCATCGCCGCCGTGGCGATCCCGAGGTATGTCGACATGATCACTGAAGCCAAGGTGTCGGCTTGTAAGGGATCGTTGGGGGGTCTGCGATCCGCCATCTCGATCTGGTATGCAAACGAGGCACTGACGACGGGGACCGCAACCTGGCCCCCCATCGACTCGGTGCAGACCCTCGGTGCGGTGATGGCCAGCGCCGTTCCGCCAAACCCGTATCAGAGCAGTTCGAACGCGCCCGATTCGATCGTCACCGGCGTGACCAAGGGCACGATTGTCGGTACCCGTGGTGGCTGGGCTTACTTGGCGTCGACCGGCGACATCTGGCCGAACACGGACGGGGCCGGGGAGAACGACTTCTAATCAGCCGTCACCGGCCGGTCCATCCCCGATACGACTGCCGGGTGGTTGCCGCTCGGGCGTCGACCATGTCGTCTCTCGTCGGGTGAGCAAGTCCGGCGACGGACGGCAGGGTATCGATGCGAGCGGTAGCGGCCATGAGAGACGGCGAGCGTCCGACGCACAAGCGGTCGGCGGCAGGGTTCACCTTGATCGAACTGGTCATGGTCGTTGCCCTGCTGGGCATCATGGCCGCGGTCGCCATCCCCGTTGTCGGATCGCTCATCAATTCCTCGAAGACAGCCGCCACCAGAGAGGAGATGTTGCGCCTCGCCAAGGCGATCACCGGGTCCGAGGAAGCGTACGACCGCGGGTTTGAAGGCGACGTCGGCTACGCCCCGTCGTCGTTGGCCGATCTGGCGACGAAGCCGGATTCGATCGGGGTCTGGGACGCCTTTCTCGATTTGGGTTGGAACGGCCCCTATATGGAAGACACCGACAATGAGTATCTCACCGACGCCTGGGGACAGAACTACGAGTACGACGCGTCTGCCCGCACGATTACCAGCGTCGGCTCGGGGGACACGATCACTACCGGGTTTTGAAGGGGAAGTCCGCCGCTCATGCTGCCGGGAATCACGACATACGACCGTTCGCGTGGTTTCACGCTGATCGAAGTGCTGATGACGGTCGTCATCATCGGCATTCTGGCCACGGTCGCTCTGCGTTCGGTCCAAAGCGGGATCGAAAGCTCCCGCATCCGCGCGACGCAGGAGGAGATGGACGGGCTCGCGTGGGCGATCGCCGGCAATCCTGATCTTTATGCCAATGGCCTGCGGTCCGATTTCGGCTACATCGGCGACGTCGGTGCGCTGCCGTCCAGTCTGGATAACCTGGTGACCAATCCCGGGGGATACTCGACCTGGGACGGCCCTTACATCAGCCGCCGTTTCACCCAGGATTCCGACGGATTCAAGGAAGATGCCTGGGGCAACGCCTATACATTCACCGGCGGAATCACCATCGCCTCGACCGGCGGCGGTTCGACGCCAATGACGAAGTCGGTCGCAGCGGCCGCCACCGATCTGACGACCAACTCGATCTCGGGCACCGTCAATGATGCCGGCGGGAATCCGCCGGGCGACTCCTCGGTCGCGATTACGGTCACTGTCACCTACCCCGATGGGGCCGGAGGTACCACAACATCATCCACGAATCCCGCCTCGGGCGGTGCCTTCTCGATTCCGAGCATCCCCGTCGGTATCCGTTCGGTCGAGGCCGTTTACCGGGCAACGAATGACACCGTGACCGCCTATGCCTGCGTTCTGCCGAAATTGGGGGCGATCCTTGGTTTTCGGTTGCCCAACGCTCCCTTCGCTGTTTCCAGCAGCAGCGGCGGAGGATCTCTCGAATACGTCGCCAGCTCGGCACAGACCACGGGGGCAAACAACGACAACGTGCAGTTCGACATCACCAACACCGGGAGCTCAAGCGTCGCCACCGACTGGCTGAGTGCGGTGTACTCGCCGACGGCGTACTTCCAGGAAATCTGGTGGGGTGGGAGTGCGGTTTTCAGCGAGTCCACACCACGAGCAGGCTCCGGCGACACATGCATATTCACCTCGATACAGGTGTTGGCGGCATCAAGCTCCGTCACCATCCAACTCATTACTTTCAAGGATGACCCCACTGGAGGGTTCCCGGTGGATATGCGGAATACGGACTTTACGATCACCTTCAGTGACGGCTCAGTCATCAGTTTCAATAGCGGGAGCTAAGACAGTGCGTCGATAAGAGAGTTGCCTTCACCGGGACATTGGCAGCGATACAATGGACACGAGACCGATCACATCTTACACGGTTCAGCCAGCAACGACGGGTCCCGGCGCCCCGCAGCACATGGCCGGCGGGCACGGGCCGGGAACGGCACCGGTCCATGAGCCGGATGGAAAACACATATCGGCTCCGAACACGCGGCTACAATGGGAGGCAAAGTTCCGCCGCTACGGTCGCCTCCACATCGGCGTCGAATTTGACGGACACCGTCTGGTACTGGTCGGTGCCCGGTGCACCCGCAAGAGGGATACGATCGAACGTCTGCACATCGTCGAATGGGCCGATTCTCCGTCAGCAGACGATTTGGCGATCTGTCTACGCAAGTTCGTACCTCGAGGACATCCGGGCGTCGCGGTGGTCATATCGACATCGCGCGCTATGGTGCGGTATTTCCATTTGCCGCCCGTCGCCGGACGGCATCGTGAGGCCGGCGCCCGCTGGGAGGGGCAAAAACTCCTGCCGTTTGCCCTCACAGAGAAGACGGCACTTGTAGGTCTGGACTTCGAGCAGGACGGCACGAACGGCTGGTGGACGACGCTCGTCGCCATCCCCCGGGAGGACGGCACTCCGATTCTCGAGGCGATGGATCGCCTCGGGTGGCCTCTCAGTTCCGTGTCGCTGCGCGGTACGCATTCGGTTCCGGAAACGACGCTACCGAGCACAAACGATAAGAAAGAAACCAAGGCCGTCGTCCTCTATGCGCAGGGACGCGGTTCCTTCACCGTGTTCCGCGACGGGCGACTGAGATTCCACTACGACCTGGGAAAGATACCCGAGCCGCCATCGGGAGAACAAACCGGGGATTCGGAGTGGGCGGCGACCGCCTACCGTGCGTGGGTGGAGATTCTCGGATCCCTCATTACCGATCCCTTCGAATTCTGTCTCGGTGTCGGCCCGGAGGCCGCCCCGCAGCGGCTGGAGCTGATTGGCCTCCCTGAAGAGATATTGCCCCTGATTACAGACTGGAACTCGCGCTTCCCCGCCGGGGTCACCGTGAACGATCCGTTGCGGGCCGCGAAGGATCGTCTTCCCCGGGAAATCGCACAGTGGGTCGACAACCATTCAGGCCTCATCGTCCCCGCGTTCCTGGCCGCCAGCGGCCACAAAGCTGTCGATTGCACGCCGTCACGTGCTCGAAAGAAACGCCACGTGGACGATTACAGCCGTATCGCCCGCGGTGCATTGCTGATCTCCGTCGCCATAGCCGCAGCTTGGATCGCGTTCAATTGGGTGAATCTCGACTACCGCAGGCGAACTCTCGCGGGCGCCTGGCAAGAGCACAAGATGTATCAGGAGTCACCGGCCGTCGCCGACGTCCGCGCCAGGGCCGTCGAGCTTACGAGCGCACGCCGTCGCCTCGCACAAATTCAACGTCCATCCCTGCGCTGGATGCCGTGGGCTAAGACGGTACTCGGCACGCTGCCGGATAACGCCGGCCTCTCGATCGTAGAGATGCAGCGGCAGGAATCACCTGCTGGAACCGGAGCCGAGAGTATTGTCAGCGTCCGCCTCATCGGCACGCTGTCTCCCGAGGGTCCGCCACATCCTCTCACCTATCGTCGCTGGATCGGGCAGCTCGGGAAGCTCACGACCCCAGAGGACCAGCCCCGCCTGCAAGAGCGGTCTACCATGTGGAAGGGACGCGCCCGCTCGACGTTCTCGATTGAGATGCGCCCTGCCGTTTCGATCGTGACGGGAGGAGGGCAATGAAACGCACACCGCGATGGCTCCTCTGGTCCGGACTGGCGCTGACGGTGTGGGCGGCCGCCGTCTGGCTGACATGGGGTGTTTTGGGTCCTCGCGAGGCCGGGCTGCGCGCCGAGGAAATGAGCCTGAGTCAGCAACAGGCGGAGGCCAAGGGTCTGGTTGCCTCCGCACCGCGTGTCGTGGCCCAGATCGATTCGGTGGAGACCGAGATTCGCGACCACCTGGCACGCTTGACCACCACGGACGAAATCCCGCGTCTCCTGTCGGAACTCCAAGAAGAGGGAATGCGCCGTCAGCTCGACGCCGTACGCACGGAACTCGGCTTGCACAGTACGATGCGCATCCCGCTGGTGGATGAGGTCGAGACTAAGGGAGAATTCACAATACACTCCTTACGCTTGGCTCTTGGTGTCGAGGGTACGTTCCAGGCGATCGGATCGTGGCTGGATACCATCGAGAACCGTGCCGATTTCCAACAATGGATCGAATGCCGTTGGGAAAAGGAGACCGACGACAGACGGATCAGATTCAGCGGCGAGGCGGAATTCTGGGTCATCACGACACCCGCCGCAGACCGGGGCACGTCGGGGGATCAGGGCGAATGACGGAGTCCAAACGCAAACGGCTGCTGTTCGCTGTATTCATCGCCGCGATCATTCTCGGCCTCGCGATGAGACCGTGGGAGCGTCGACGTCCACACCGACCGGCGGAATCCGTTTCGCCTCCGTCGGCAGAGGCCTCTGAGGCGGCAGCGACAGTGGACGTGACCAAAACCGCAGCCGGTGTCGGGATCCGCTTCGCGACGGCGTGGCCCGAGGATCCCTTCGGCCGGCGGGATGCAACAACGCCACTCGCCGAACCGAAGCCCGTGGTTGTGGACAGACATGACAAACCGACAGCGAAGCTGCAGGGAATCATGCATGTGGACGGCCGCAAAGTCTGCGTCATCGGTCGCCGGACGCTTGCCGTCGGTGAGACCGTTGACGGCTGGAAAATCGCGGCGATCGGCAACAACAACGTTCTGCTGACAAAGGGCGCACAGCGCCTCCGTCTGGACTTGCGGTAGGACCAATTGACGCCGGAGAGAAGAACAATGGGTAGGTTCCTTTCAGTTTTGGCTGTCGGAGTCTTGTGGCTCCTCTCCCTGTATGCGTCGGCCCTCGCAAAGCCTGGCACGAAGCAGGTGAGCCTGCAATTCGCAGAGACCGAGATCGGGGTCGTACTGTCCATCTTGGCCGAACAGGTGGGATTCGACGCCGTGATCGGTCCCGGCATGGAGAGTATCGTCAGCGTCAGCCTGACCGATGTGGATTGGGAGATCGCCCTCGACGCTCTGGTGATGGCGAACGGACTGATTGTTCACTGGAATGACGACGTGCTCGTCGTGCTGGCGTCGGGTGATCAGGTCGGCGGCGTGATGGAGCATCGGGTCGTTTCCCTCAAGCATGCCGATCCTCTGGCCGTGAAAGCGGTCTTGACGTCGGTTCTGTCAGCCAACGCAAGCATTGAAGTGCTCGGCGGTACCACCGGCGCCGCCGCCACACCCGGCGCCCCTGCGGTCAGACCGGCACCGGTCCTGGTGATCTCGGAATCGCCCTACAACATGCCGGCGATCCTCCTGCTCATCGCAGAGCTCGATGTGCCCCGGCCGCAGTTCGAAATCGCCGTGCGTTTTGTCGAAACATCCCTCGACGACGAGAAGGGTTTCGGATTCAATTGGCCGACTCGGATCAGCGCGACGGTCTCTGATTACGACAGGACAGGAACAAGCACTGGGGGTACCCAGAGCACCGGCACGACCCCTTCGGCGGAGTTTCCTATCCCCGACGGGAAGATCTGGCGTTTCGGGACTCTGAGTATCGACCAACTCAACGGGTTCGTGGAATTCCTGGAACAGAACGGAGAATCACATCTCTTGTCCGACCCGCGCGTCACCGTACTCGAAAACGAAACCGCGCAGATGCGGGTCACCACCACGTTCCCGGTGCAAACCGTGACCCGTTTCAGCGAGGGCGCGGCTACTCAGGATATCGTCGATTTCATCAACATCGAGGTCGGGCTCAATCTACTCGTGACCCCCCGGCTCAACGATTCCGGCGTCGTGACGCTGCAAGTGGAACCCTCGGTTGAGGAGATCACCGGTTTCACCGGACCGGCCGACAATCAGCGGCCGATCACCGCCAACCGCCGTGTCAAGACGTCGGTCCGGGTCGGAGACAACGAGACACTGGTGATAGGCGGACTGGTTCGCGAAGTCGACGTCACCACCAAACGAAAGATCTTCCTGCTTGGAGATATTCCGCTTTTGGGTGCCCTGTTCACCCACGAGAGGGTGGACAAACAGAAGACCGACCTCTTGATCTTTATCACGCCGCGTGTCCTTGCCGACGCCACCAAGTAAGGGGACGCGGACGGTCACCTGCCGTGGCGCTTGCTCTCTGCACGAGCCCCGCTGCAGACGGTCTCCCTATGAGAAATCGGTTCGGGCCATACCGATGAGGCAATCAGGACCGGGAATGGAAACTGGCTTCATCCGGAAAGTCGGGACGCGACTCGAACCGGCGGTTCGTCACATGGTTGCGCCGATCCCGGCGCGGCTGCACATCGACTCACACGGCGGGTTACATCGAGAATGACACATCAATCACCAGGGACACAGATGCGACCTCAGGCAGGCTTCACGCTGATCGAGGTGCTGATGGCCGTGGTCATCATCGGCATGCTGGCGGCTGTTGGCATGCGCTCGATCCAGAGCGGGATCGAAAGGAAGCGCATTCACAACGCCGAGGAGGAGATGGATGAACTTGCCTGGGCGATCACCGGGAATCCGGACCTGTATGCCAACGGCATGCGCCTGGATTTCGGATACATCGGCGACGTGGGTTCCCTGCCGTCGAGTCTCGATGACCTCGTGACCCGACCGGGCGGTTATGGCACGTGGAACGGCCCCTACTTCAGAAACCGCTTCGATGAGGACGGTCAGGGGTACCAGAAGAACGCTTGGGGCAACACGTACACCTTCACCAACGGCATCACGATCACCTCAACCGGGGGCGGTTCACCCACAATGACGCGATCGGTCGCGGCACAGCCTGCCGATCTGACGAACACGGTGGTCTCCGGTATCGTGACCGATGCCGGTGGCAACCAGCCGGGTGACTCCACGGTGGCGATCACGGTCATTGTGACCTACCCTGATGGAACCGGGGGAACGACGACAGCAACCACCAATCCCGCCTCGAGCGGCGCGTTTGCCGTTCCGGGAATACCGGTCGGTATCCGGCGGGTGGAAGCCGTCTACCGGGCGACCAACGACACGGCGACCGCCTACATCTGTGTCCTGCCGAAGACCGGTGCATTTGTCGCGCTTCGTGTTCCCGGCGCTCCCTTTGCCACCGAAAGCGGCGGTGCCGGGACGATCGAGTATGTCGAGGGATCGGTGGACCTGGAGAGTGGCAACTCGATCCTGGTCTTCGATATCACGAACAGCGGCGGGGCCGGCATCTCGGTCGAATGGCTGATTGCCACCTACTCACCATCGGTGTACTTCGGCCAGATCGAGTGGGCAGGAGCAACGGTATTCAGTGAGACAAACCCTCGCGCCACGAGCGGGGATACCTGCTCATTCACTGCCGAGCAGACACTCAACGCGTATGACACGGTGACGGTCACACTCACGCAGTTCCGGGACTCTCCGATGGGAGGCGTCGCGACAGATGTATCCAATACCGATTTCACGATCACCTTCAGCAACGGCTCGGAGATCAGCTTCAACAGCGGGAGCTAAGAGCGATCGCACCTTCCTCCGTGCGGGCCAGTCGATGCGTCGGCACCGCGGCACCATCCGGGAACGCGGGACAATCGCAGGCCCTGTCCGCTCCGCAGCCAATTCGACGGGCTCTCGAGTTTACCTCGCGTAGACAGACCGGGTCTGAGACTCGCCGACGTCCCGATCTACTACTCGCCGTCCGGTTGAGGTACAGAGGTGGCGTACAGCCATGCTCCAGTTGCGTCATCAATGACGTTGCGGATGTGATTCCTCTGCCACACAGGAATCTGGTCCGCACCTGGACCGTGAAACGCCCGCGGAGGAATCCCTCGAAGTGTGATCGACCATACCGAGCGCGGAGTAGAACCCATCGTCGATTGCAAAACAAACACTGCGCTGATTTCTCCGGCCAGAAACGGACTCCCCATGCCACCTGCGACGATGGCATCCAGTGCAGACAGGAAACTCATACGCGGTCGTTCCTTTGGGAACGACAGATACTCCTCCGAGGACTGCCGAAACTGCCGTTCCGCGGAGGCGACACCGGGCTCGGGATAAGGGATTGTCTTCGCGCCGGGGCGCTGAGATGTAATCTTGAGGAGCCGGCCGGTCGCGGCATCAAGGAATACGAAGAAGGTGCGTGAATACACATCGGTGAACCCCTTCTCCGCCGACGGAAGTACAAGTGACACGTTGTCGAATTCGACCATCCAACAGAGCGTACCGGTGACATCCTTGTGAAGGAACGGCGTGTCGTCGGAGAGTATGCGGACGAATTGTGCGGAACGTGTCACACCCGCTAAATGGTCAAGTTCCGTGACCCGGGCCGCCTCCGACAACGCATCATCGGCCGTCTTGATCACGAGTGCTGGCTCTTCCATCCGGCTTTCGGGCTGTACCTCCATTGCTGCACGTGCTTCTGTCCCCCCTGCGAGGGCAAACGCAGCGCACAGCAGGAGCATCACCATCGCGTTCATCTTATGACACATGCTCTTTCCCTCCTTCTCCAACCACAAGCCCGCGGCATCATTCAGTGTCTTATCCGCCACTTCAGGGTCATAACGGCGACTTGTCCCAAATGCTCAGTGTATTGGTCGTAGTATCACGGTCCACACCCCATTGGTTGGGATTACTTGTGTATGGCTGCAAGTTCGCAGCCAGCACGCTACGCCAGTCATTGACAACGAGGGATCCCATCTCTGTGAAATTGCAGGGGTCCTTTTGAGTTCCCGGCATGTCATCTTCCTGGTTATAGATCTCGCCGTTGAAGCCCGACCATTGACCGTACCTGTCTTTCCAGATGGTGGGGCCGAAGGCCCACCAGTCCTTTGTGTCATACCAGAACGTCCACTTTCCCTGGGTGACATCGAGCTCGCACGTATAGCGATGCACGCTGAAGTCGACAGGAAAGTCCGCAGGCTCATACCTATCCTGGATCTTCCCATCCGGGTCGTACGCGATCTCGGCATACTTGTACGTTCTCACGGTCGTCTGCCCCGGGTCCCGTTGCCTGCCGTATCCGGTCTGTGCCCAGATGGTCCCGCCGTCGACCGTCGCGCCGACACTCGTATACGCAACGTAGAACGCCAGGTTGTCACCTTCCGCGTCCGCGCACAGCTGTCCGTGGCGGGTCTTGATGTTCGCCCTCGTTCCTCTGATATTCTGACCGAAAAGCCGGCCTAATGCGTACTTCCGGCCAGGTGTGCACGTCGTGGATGTCGGGGAGCCGGCGCACCCCTGACAGAAGTTGACGGACGGCAACCCGCCGCGGAAGGCGACGTTGACGATCTTCACCACGTCAATGACGTTCGTGAATCCACTGCAGTCCACGTCGGTCCGCTCGTACGGACAACCGTCGTCGAACACCGGTGGTGCACCACGGAACGCCACGTTCACGGTCTGCACCACGTCCAGAACGTTCGTCACACCGTCCGGCTGGGGATCGGTGTGGTAGGGACACGAACAGTAGACAGGGGCGACGTCAGTGGCCCATGCCCAGGCCGAATCACAGACCTCAGCCAGACCGCCGGTTAGCTTCGAGGTCATGCTGTAGGCGTCGTGCTGCAGAGTGTCGGACAGCCACGCCACCACGTAGACTTCCGGATTCGCGCCGTTGGCGTCAAGCGTCCGGCCCTGATCCAGCAGCATCCAGGTGAAGCAGTCCTTCGCCGAGTCACGATGTGCCGCCGGTTCCCAGATCGAGACGCCGGGGCTCCCGACGATTGTCCGGTAGAAGTGACGGCTGTCAGGACGAATGCCCACCGTGTTCTCACGGTTGTCGGCGACCGCACCACGGATCGGCGCCTGCGCTGCCATGAACGGCGTGCCGCTCGCGTCGCGTCCCGACAGATACGACACACCGCCCGAGTACCGCTGCGCGGAATTCAAGTGGTTCGCTGGAACATGGCCGACCGTGTCATAGCCGTACTGGTAGATCAGGTTTTGCGCCTGCACGTAGTTGCCGTGGTTCTCGACGCCCACCTGATAGTCGTCCATGTGGGACGCCTCGACCACGTCGAGATCCGCCCAGAGGGCAACCATCACGTTGCTTACCGGAGACGCGGTCCGGTTCCACACCGTGTACTTCGCGATCACGAAGTCGCCGTAGACCGGGTTCTGTGGGAAGAACCATTCCACCTTCGCAGCCAGCACGGAGTCGGGCGCCAGGCCTTCGGCGTGGGTATGGAACTCCGCCGTGGCTTTCGCGTAGCCGTTACCGGACCCGTAAGCCGACGTGTCGATGATCAGGTCGGTGACGGCACGCAGGCCGCCCTGGCCGGGATCGGGACCATCGCCGAAGCGGAAGAAGACGATCGTGTCGCCGGTTTCGGTCGGCTGGGGACCATACGCCAGCAACAGCGACGCGTCGAAGATCGTCGAACTGGAATCGACAAAACGCCAAAAACCGCCTTCGTCGTTCTGGGACGCGAAGCGGGAGTTGCTGCCCACCTCGAGCGACAACACGCCGGGGCTGGCCACCGCAGTCTTCAGGACCTCGTCCTGCGGGCACTTGAAGTCAGTGACCACAAAAAACTTGATCGGGTAACTACGCGGGCTGATCTTCGACGTGTCATTGTGCGTCACTTCGATCTGACCGACCCACAGGCCCTGGGACAGGCCGGTTGCGTCCATCGTCACGTTACGGACATAATCCGCACCACCGGCGGCGATCGCGTAACTCGGCGCACCGTCGACTGACAGCCAGGCCGAACCCGCCGTCACGCTAACTTCGCCGCTCATGTCGTCGTTACCCAGGTTGAGAATCGTCAGCGTCTCCATGTTCACGCCGCCCGGATTCGCGTGGTATTCGCATTCCGGGACCGACGAGATGTAGGACGCGAAGTTCGGGGCAATGACCGGACAAACGTGCGGGGCATCTGGCGTGCCGCCGGGCAGATTCAGGTACATCGCCCGGTTCATCGACCACGGGCCCTCATCAAAGGCACTGGCCTCGAAATCACAGATGTAGAAGATTTCGAGGTCGGAGACATCACGCGCCATCGAGGACCAAGCCTCGGACGAGCACAGCGAGTCCGGGTGATTCGAGGTGCATTCCGGGGACTTGGTGTTGCTCAGGTTGGTCGGCGGCGCCCACGTGTCACCATTGCTGTTGGAAGCGGTCAGCCACAGCTCGCCGTTGGCGTAGCCGAGCTTCGACATGTCCTGCTCTTCCGCCGGGGTCTCGCCGCCCAGCTTGATGAAACAGGCGTAGAGGTAGTCCTCGTTGTCCTCGGTGCCGCAGGGGGTCGCGCCATCGCCAACACCCAACGAGATGTGGCCGAGGTTCAGGGTGCGCGCCCAGGTCCCGTCGTTGTCGTAGTAGGCGATCTGGACGGTCCGGGCAGTGCCGCGGCTCTTGCTCCAGTGCTTCAGCGCCACATGTTCGCTCTCATTGGTGACGCGCTGCTCGGTGAACAGGATATGGAGATCGCCGGCATGATCGTAGGCCGTCGACGACTCGGTCCAGGCCTGCCGACCCGCCGGATCGCTGTAGCTCGTGGCAAAGTTCTTGTTGGCCGGACCGAGTTCCACACCGCTGAGCCAGCCGGCGCCCGATGTCTGCGACTCACGGTAGGCGATATTGTTCAGACCATTCATGCCGTCCGTTGTGTAGTCGGAATGGTAGACAAGACACACGTTGTCCGAATTGTCATCGGCGTCGATCGTGTATCCCAGAATCCTCGTCGAGTCGATCAGGACCGGACCTTCCCACATCGGCACCGGATCGCCGCTGTTGTAACGATAGTACCAGAGTCGATCGGATCTCTCGCCGTATGTACCGTCGCCACCGTTTGCACCCATGGCGATCACGTGCCGAATGTCGGTGCTGTTATCCTTCACGCCGCCATTCTGCTCCACCGCGATGTCCGGCCACATCATCTCGACCTCATCCGGATACAAAGTCGGCTTTTGCAGCTCTTTGTCTAGATGAAGACAAGAGCC
Organism: Acidobacteriota bacterium; assembly: GCA_035528515.1. Classification (GTDB taxonomy): domain Bacteria; phylum Zixibacteria; class MSB-5A5; order WJJR01; family WJJR01; genus DATKYL01. The sequence goes on from DATKYL010000150.1 coordinate 18,135, forward strand.
CTCAATCGGGAGGAACAAGTGCCATGCCGAATACGGGAAATCCGCTTCGATCCGCTGGTGGAGTGTCACATTGGCGAGGTTGTCGCCGTCGACGTCGATACGGCAGTACCCGCCGCGGGAGAAGTCACCAAGAGACACGGATACACCATTGAATCCCTGGTTGGTCGTCCCCGAGACCTTGTCCCAGGAGTTGCAGTTCACGAAGCGGTTGGTCTCATCGGCTGCAGTCGGGATGACGTCCCACATCGTCCAGGCAAAGTGCACCGTCTCCGACCCGGGATTCGAGGCCACTTCGCGGCCGATCGCGAAGTCGGCCTGGGAATCGTAGCTCGTGATGCCGATCGCGACCCCCGGCGACGGGAGCGTATCGGCGTCCAGAACCGACAGCAGGCTCGCGCCGGTCTGCCCATCGTCGACGACCGCCGGACTCGGCATCACTGAGGTCGCCGGCCCCCGTGCCTCCAACAGTGGGATGTTCCGGTAGTCGCGGTAGTTCTTGCGGTACTCGTCCCAGCGCTGGGTCACCCCCCGCCGGGCGAACCGCCGTTTCTGTTCAATCTTCCGCAACGTCTCCGGCGAATCGACGGCAAAGACCGCCGACCCACCCACGATGACCGCCAGACACACGGTCAACGTGCGTGCAAACGTCTTCCCTTTCATGACCACCTCCCGGTCACTTCAGACGCATAAAACCCGATCCGGCAGGAACATGAATCGCCCCTGCTTCCGGCCGGAGACCCATAGCTGAGCCTGCTGTCGCACACCGCCCCCTGCGAAGAGACATGCATGATACCTCTATTTTCTATCTGTCCAAGATCCTCGCCGTAGCGGGGAGACCAGACACGACAACTGCGACCAAACCGTAAAATTGTACGCATCCGGCCGTATTGTCAAGAGGAAAGATGCGCCCGCCTTCACACCGAGGTACGAGCATAAGCAACCGCATCCCGAGGGGACGCCACCGTGGACAGTACGGGCCGGACGTCACACCCGGCCTCCAGAAACCATGGGTTGTCAATCGTTGCAGCCGTCGCAGAAGTTGACCTGCGGCGATCCGCCGCGGAACGCCACGTTCACCATCCTCACCACGTCCAGCACGTTGGTGAAACCCGTGCAGTCCACGTCCGTCCGCTCGTACGGGCAGTCGTCGTCGAACACCGGCAGATAGCTCCGGAACGCTACGTTCACCGCATGCACCACGTCCAGAACGTTCGTCACGCCGTCACACTGTGGATCGGTGTGGCAGTCACACCTGCAGTAGATGTTGCGCGCGGCCCACGCCCAGGCCGAGTCGATCACGTCATGCAAATCACCGGTGAGCAATGTATCTATTCTCTCGTAAGCGTCGTGCTGCAGCGTGTCCGAGACCCAGGCGACGACATACTCCTCCGCGTTCCCGCCATTGGCCTCCAGCGTCAGGCCCTGATCCAGCAGCAACCAGGTGTAGCAGTCCTTCGCCGAATCCCAGTGCGCCGCGGGCTCCCAAATCGAAACACCGGGACCGCCGACCATCGTCCGGTAGAAGAACCGGCTGTTCGGACGCAACGGATCCGTGTTGTCGCGGTTGTCGCCGACCCCGCCTCGGATCGGAACCTGCTGCAGCATGAACGGCATGCCGGTGGCGTCACGGCCGGACAGGTACGACACGCCGGCTGAATACCGTTGCACCGAATTGAGGTGCTCCCAGGGGATGTGGCCGACCGTGTCGTAACCGTACTGGTAGATGAGGTTTTGTGCCTGCACATAGTTCCCGTGATTGTCGACACCTCGCTGCAGATCATCCATGTGTGAGGCTTCGATCACGTCGAGGTCCGCCCACAGGCCAACGACGACATCGTAAATCGGCGACTCGGTCCTGTTCCAAATCGTGTACTTGCTAATCACAAAGTCGCCGTGAGCCGGATTCTGCGGGAAATACCAGCGCACGACGATCCCCAGCGCCTCGTCCGGGAACAGGCCTTCGGCGTGGGTGGTTATATTGGCGACACCAAGAGCATAACCATCACCGGTTCCGTATGCACTCGTATCGACCCAGGAATCGGTCGCAGGACGTAGTCCCCCCTGGCCGGGATCATCGCTATTGTAGAAGCGATGGAAGACGATGGTGTCCCCGGTCATGGTTGGCTGGCCACCGAATGCGACCAGCAGCGAAGCATCGAAAACCGTGGAGCTGGAGTCCATGAAACGCCAGAGGCCGCCCTCGGGGTTCTTGGCACCGAAACGGCCGTTGCTGACGACTTCGAGTGACAGGACACCAGGGCTGGCCACCGCCGTCTTCAATACGTGCTCCAGCGGGCAGGCGAAGTCCCATGCCACAAAGAACTCGATCGGGATGACGTACGGGCTGGCCCTCGACGTGTCGTTGTGGGTGATCGCGATTTCCCCGATGTACAAGCCCTCCGGCAACGGCGTGCCGAAGGTTGGGTGGGCCGCGACCATATACACGGGCATCACCACTTCCGAGCCCCCCGCGCCGATCCAGTATGGAACACTGGACATATATACGGGCGGATAAGTCTCCACCGAGAGCCACTGCGTATTTGGATACTGCATTACTTCACCGTCCATGTCGTCATTACCGAAGTTCCAGATCGTCAGAGTCTCCGTGTTCGTATATCCCGGAGCAGCGTGGTATTCGCATTCCGGGTCGTGGGTGAGGTAAGCGGCGAAGCTCGGTGCAATGGGCGGGCACATGTAGGCGGCATCAGTCGGTCCGCCGGGGAGATTCAGATACATCACGCGATTCATTGTCCAGGAGGCCTCATCAAAGGCCCCCGCCTCGAAGTCCTGAATGTAGAGGATCTCGATGTCGTGGACGTCGCGGGCCAGCGAAGGCCAGGCCTCGGACGCACACACCGAGTCGGGGTGCCGTGAGGTGCATTCCGGGAACTTCGTGTTGCTCAGGTTGGTCGGCGGCGCCCACGTGTCACCATTGCTGTTGGAAGCGGTCAGCCACAACTCGCCGTTCGAGTAGCCGAGTTGCGACATGTCCTGTGCCTCTTCCGGGGTCTCACCGCCCAGCTTGGTATAGATCGCGTACAGGTAGTTCTCGTTGGTCTCGATGCCGCCTCGACACAAGGTCGCACCATCACCAACACCCAGCGAGATATGCCCGAGGTTCAGAGTGCGCGCCCAAGTCCCATAGTTGTCGTAGTAGGCAATCTGGACGGTCCGGACTGTGCCGCGCGACTTGCTCCAGTGCTTCAGCGCGATATGTTCGCTCTCATTGGCAACACGCTGCTCGGTAAACAGGATGTGCAGGTCGCCCGCGTTGTCGTAGGCCACCGAGGTCTCGGTCCACGCCTGGGGGCCGGCCGCATTGTAGTACGCATTGTAATCCGATGTGGCGAAATTCTTGGTCAACGGTCCGAGTTCCGCACCGGTAATCCACCCGGTACCCGACGTCTGCGACTCGCGGTAGGCGATATTGTTCAGACCATTCATGCCGTCCGTGGAGTAGTCGGAATGGTAGACCAGGCACACGTTGTTGGAATTGTCATCGGCGTCGATTGTGTATCCCAGGATTCGGGTCGAATCGATCAGGACCGGGCCCTGCCAGATCGGCAACGGATCGCCGCTGTTGTAACGATAGTACCAGAGATGGTTGGACGGTTCGGCGTACTCACCACGAGCGTCCTTAACGCCCATCGCGATAACGTGGAGGATATCGCTGGCGTTGTCCTCACCGCCATTCTGCTCGACTGCGACGTCCGGCCACCTCATCTCGACCTCATCCGGAAACAAAGTCGGCTTTTGCAGCTCTTTGTCTATGTGCAGAGCGGAACCCTCGATCGGGAAATTGATGTACCAGGTCGAATACGGGAACTCATCCTCGATGCGCTGATGGAAAGCCCCGTTGCACAGGTTATCCCCGTCCACATCGATGCGACAAAAACCGCCGCGCGAGAACTCGCCCAGAGTCACCGTGGCACCGTTGAATCCCTGGTTGGTCGACCCCGAGACCTTGTCCCAGGAGTTGTAGTTTACGTAGCGGTTCTTCTCATCGGCCGCCGTCGGGATGATGTCCCACATGGTCCAGAGGAAGTGGACCGTCTCGGAACCCGGATTCGACGCCACCTCGCGCCCGATCGCGAAGTCGGCCTGGGCATCGTAGCTGGTGATGCCGATCGCGATCCCCGGCGACGGGAGCGTATCGGCGTCCAGAACCGACAGCAGGCTCGCGCCGGTCTGCCCATCGTCGACGACCGCCGGGCTCGGCATCACCGATGTCGCCGGCCCCCGGGCCTCCAGAAGCGGGATGTTCCGGTAGTCGCGGTAGTCCTTGCGGTACTCGTCCCAGCGTTGGGTCACCCCCCGCCGGGCGAACCGCCGTTTCTGTTCGATCTTCCGCAACGTCTCCGGCGAATCGACGGCGAGAATCGCCGTCCCGCCCACGATGACCGCCAGGCACACGGCCAGCACGCGCGCAAACGTCTTCCCTTTCATGACCACCTCCTATGTCACATCAACGAACGACGACGTACGCCCGGCGGAATTCCGCCCTCGCGCTGCGCACGCACCCGCCGTGTGTATCGCCTTCAACGCTACCCAAGTCACGCCCGGTCAATCACTGACAACCGTCGCAGAACTGCGTCGCCGGCAATGCACCGCGGAACGCCACGTTCACCATCCTCACCACGTCCAGCACGTTGGTGAAGCCCGTGCAGTCCACGTCCGTCCGCTCGTACGGACAGCCGTCGTCAAACACCGGCAACGCACCACGGAACGCTACGTTCACCGCATGCACGACGTCCAGCACGTTCGTCACACCGTCACACTGCGGATCGGTGTGGCACGGACACTGGCAGAACGCATTCCGATCCGCCCACGCCCATGCCGAGTCACACACCTCCTGCAGGCCGCCCGCCAGTTTCGGCGTCATGCTGTAGGCATCGTGCTGCAACGTGTCGGACAACCACGCCACGACATAGACTTCCGGGTTGGCACCGTCGGCGTCCAGCGTCCGGCCATGATCCAGCTGCATCCACGTGTAGCAATCCTTGGCCGAATCGGCATGAGCCGTCGGCTCCCAGACCGAAACGCCGGGACCACCGACGATCGTCCGGTAGAAGAAGCGGCTGTCGGGACGCCCGGGCCCGGTGTTGTCGCGGTTGTCGCCGACCGCACCCTTGATCGGTGCTTGCACCAGCTTGAACGCGGCACCGCTCGCGTCACGTCCGGCCAGATACGACACACCGCCCGAGTACCGCTGCGCGGACTGGAGGTGAGTAGCCGGCAGGTTGCCGATCGTGTCGTAGCCGTACTGGTAGATCAGGTTCTGTGCCTGCACGTAGTTACCGTGGTTCTCGACGCCCTGCTGGAAATCGTCCATATGGGCCGCCTCGACTACGTCGATATCCGCCCAGAGAGCGACCGCCACGTCGGACACCGGCGAAGCCGCCCGGTTCCACACGGTGTACTTCGCGATCACGAAGTCGCCATAGACCGGATTCTGCGGGAGGAACCACTCGACCCTGACCTTCGTCACCGAATCCGCCGTCGTCATGTCGGCCGACGCCTTCGCGAAGCCATCACCGGTCCCGTAGGCACTTGTGTCGATCTTCAGATCGGTGAGCGCGCGCCAGCCGTACTGACCCGGATCGTTTCCATCGAAGAACCGATGGTACACGATCGTATCCGGATCCTGGGTACCGTGCGCCAACAGCAGCGACGCGTCGAAGATCGTGGAACTGGAGTCCACGAAGCGCCACAAACCGCCTTCGCCAGCGGTATTGCCGAAGCGGGAGTTGCTCAGAACTTCGAGCGACAGCACGCCAGGGCTCGCCACGGCCGTCCGGAGGATCTGGTCCTGCGGGCACTTGAAGTCAGTGACCACGAAGAACTCGATCGGGATGTAGTGCGGGCTGTACTTCGTGAGATCGTTGTGTGTGATCTCGACGTATCCTACGTATAGATCTTCGGACAATCCGCTCGCGTCCATCATCACGTCCATGACGATATCGGCGCCGCCGGGGGGAATCGTGTAGGGGCCCGGCTGGGACACCGAGAGCCAGGCGTCACCCGCCGTCACAGCGACGTCACCGACCATGTCAGCGTTACCGACGTTTACGATCGTCAACTGCTCAACATTCACTCCGCCCGGATCGGCGTGATACTCGCACTCCGGCTCCGAGGAAATGAAAGCATAGGAACTGGGAGCGATCTCCGGGCAGAGCCATTCGTCACCAAGGGATAGGTACATCACACGGTTGACAGTCCAAGGTGCCTCTTCATATGAACCGGCCTCGAAATCACGGATGTACATGATCTCGATATTGGACACGTCGTGCGCCATCGTACCCCATGCCTCTGACGCACAGAGAGAATCCGGGTGCCGCGACGTACAATCCTCTGATGTCGTTAGGGTCAGTTTATGCGGCCACTCCCAGGTGAAGCCGCCACTGTTTGATGATGTCATGTAGAGCTGGCCGTTACAGAACCCAAGTTGCGACATATCCCTACGCTCTATCGACTCCTCGCCACACAGCTTAGTGTACATGACATAGAGGTAATCCTCGTTGGACTCGGCGCCGCCCATGCACATGGTCGAACCGTCGCCGACGCCGAGAGAGATGTGCCCCAGGTTGAGAGTACGCTGCCAAAACCCGTCGTTCTCATAATATCCGAACGCGACTGGCCGGATGGTCCCGTGCAGGTACTCCCAGTGGCGGATCGCTACCTGCTCGCTGTTGGGCCATCGCTGCTCCAGGAAGATGATATGCAGGTTGCCCGCGTGATCGTATGCACATGAGGTTTCCATCCACGCCCTCGGCCCGGACGGATCCTCGTATAAGGTTACGAAGCGCTTGTGAAAATCACCCAGTTCATCGCCGCTGATCCAGCCATCTCCTGAAGAGGAAGATATACGGCGCACAACGTTGTTTACGCCGTTGCATTCGTCACTCGTGTAATCGGATGTGTAAGCGATGCACACACGGTTCGAGACGTCACTTGCAGCCATCGAATAGCTCGGACCGCTGGTGGAATCAATGAGTACCGGTCCCTCCCATGCTGGCGTGTCCGAATTAGTATTGTATCGGTGATACCAAATTCGGTTTGAGGGCTCGGTCATCCCGTTGCCCATGTAACGGGCACCCATCGAGATCACGTGCGTGAGTTCCACCACGTTGAAAACACCCCCAACCGCAATCGCAATCTCGGGCCACATCATATCGGGCTCATCAGGGGAATGCGGTGGCCTCGGCAACTCGGTGTCCGCGTGAAGAGCTGAACTCCAAATCGGAAAGTACAGATGCCAACTCGAGTAGGGGCAACCCTCTTCGATTCGCTGCTGCAGAACAACGTGCGCCAGGTCCAGGCTGTCGGTATCGATACGGGGGAAGCCGCCACGCGCGAACTCGCCCAGCGAGATTGACGTCCCATTGAACCCCTGGTTGAACGCATGCGAATACCCGTCATAAGAGTTGTAGTTCACGAAGCGATCGTTGTCGTTGACACTCTCGGGGATGTGGTCCCACATCGTCCACACAAAATGGACCAGCCAACCGCCGGCGGATGCAGCAACCTGGTGCCCGAGGGCGTAATTGGCCTGGGCGTCTTGACTGGTGATGCCGATCACGAGCCCCGGCGAATCAATAGTGTCCACATCCATGGCACTCAACAAGCTCGCGCCACTGCGGATGTCGTCCACCGCCGACCGACTCAGCGGATCGACCGACGACCCGCTGGAGGCACCGAGAAGCGGGATCTTGCGGTAATCGAGGTAATTCTGCCGATAATGCTCCCACCGTTCCAGAACACCCCGCCGGGCGAACCGCCGTTTCTGTTCGATCTTCCGCAGCGTCTCCGGCGAATCGACGGCATAGATCGCCGTTCCACTCAGGCCGACCGCCAGACACACGGCCAGCAGGCGCGCAAACGTCTTCCCTCTCACACCCACCTCCTGATCCAGTTCCAACTCAGAAAGTCCCGAGGCTCTGCCCACCATCTGACAGGACCGCGTCAGGATGCCAGAGACAGCCCCGACAGAACTGTACGGCCGGATCGCCGTCACGATATACTACGTTCACGATCTTCACGACATCGATCACATTTGTGAAACCGTTGCAGTCCACGTCCGTCCGGGCATACGGGCAGTCGTCGTCAAACACCTGAGGGTAACCGCGGAACGCCACCCTCGCTGCCCATACGACATCCAGCGGGTCTGGCCCAAGTGCTATCGGGTAGGAGGGATCGCCCAGATTCGAACATTCGCAGAGCACGTACGGCTGGTACTGATTCACCCACGACCATGCCGAGTCAACTACGGCTCCCAGGCCGCCGACCAGCTTCGGACCGATGCTGTAGGCGTCGTGCTGCAAGGTGTCGGAGACCCACGCCACCACGTAGACCTCCGGATTGGCGGCGTTCGCTTCCAGCGTCCGATTTTGATCCAGCAGGAGCCATGTGTAACAGTCCTTGGCCGAATCGGTATGAGCCGTCGGCTCCCAGACCGAAACACCGGTATCACCAACCACCGTCCGGTAGAAGAACCCGCTGTTCGGGCGCCCCGGCTCCGTGTTGTCGCGGTTGTCGCCGACCGCACCGCGGATGAATGCCGACACCAGTTCGAACGCGGCACCGGCCACGTCGCGTCCGGCCAGATACGAGATCCCGCCCGAATACCGCTGCGCGGAATTGAGGTAGTCCGACGGTACATGACCAATCGTATCGTAACCGAACTGGTAAATCAGGTTCTGCGCCTGCACGTAGTTGCCGTGATTGTCGACTCCCCGCTGCAAGCCATCCATGTGAGCCGCTTCAATTACGTCAACATCGGTCCACAGACCGACAACCACATCGGATATCGGTGACCCAGTACGATTCCAGACCATGTACTTCGCAATCACGAAGTCGCCGTACACCGGTTTCTGCGGGAAGAACCATTCCACCCTAACAGCGATGGCAGAGTCGGGCCACAGACCCTCCGCGTGCGTGTGCAGCTCGGAGGAGGCCTTCGCGAAACCGTTGCCGGTCCCGTACGCACTGCTGTCAATGACCAGATCGGTGACGGCGCGCAGTCCGCCCTGGCCGGGATCGCTCGAGCTGTAGAAGCGGTGGAACACGATCGTGTCCCCGGTTTCCGTCGGCTGATCACCGTATGCCAGCAGCAGCGACGCATCAAAGATCGTCGAACTGGAATCGACAAAACGCCAAAAGCCACCCTCGTCGTTCTGCGACGCGAAGCGGCCGTAACTGCCCACCTCAAGCGACAAGACGCCGGGGCTGGCCACCGCCGTCTTCAGGACCTCGTCCTGCGGGCACTTGAAATCCGTGACCACGAAGAACTCGATCGGGTAGACGCGCGGGCTGACCTTCGACGTGTCGTTGTGCGTCACATGGATCTCACCCACATACAGACCCTGGGTCAGGCAGGTTGCGTCCATCGTCACGTCCATGACGATGTCATTCCCGCCAGCCCACATGTAATACGAGCCCGGTTCGGAGACCGACAACCAGGTATCACCCGCGGTCACCGTGATATCGCCTTCCATGTCGTCGTTACCCAGGTTGAGAATCGTCAGCGTCTCCATGTTCACGCCGCCCGGATTCGC
>DATKYL010000151.1:0-6869 GCA_035528515.1 Acidobacteriota bacterium
GTGAGATCCGTCATCACCGTTTCGACGATCTGCCCGATCTGCTCGCCCCGCACGATCTGTTGGTGGTCAACGATTCGGCGGTCATCCCGGCACGTCTGATCGGCCGTAAAGAACCGACCGGCGGACAGGCCGAAATTCTCCTTCTCGAACAACTCGGACGTCGCCGCTGGCGTGCGATGGTCAAACCCGGTGCGCGCCTCCGGCCGGGCGCGGTCGTCACTTTCACGCAGCCGCCCCGCACCGCGTCGTCATTCGTTGCGCAGGTGGCAGACGTGTTCCCCGACGGCACGCGGGCCGTTGTGTTCGAGGGGAGAGGCCGTTTCCGCGAGTGGCTCGAACACGTCGGGCGACCGCCGTTGCCGCCATACATTCCACGGGAAGTCGAGGAGCGTGACAGCAAAGACTATCAGACGGTCTACGCCCGAAAGCCCGGGGCGGTAGCCGCACCCACTGCGGGCCTGCACTTTGACCGGGTTCTCCTCGACATGTTGAAGCGGCGTCGCATCGGTCTGGCTGCTCTCACACTGCACGTCGGTGCCGGGACATTCCGCCCGGTCCGTAGTGAGAACCTCGACGATCACACACTGGAGAGCGAGCGGTATACGGTCGGTGGCGGCACGCTGCGCCGGATCTGGAGCCGGCGCAGCTCTTCCCGTGGTCGCGTCGTCGCGGTCGGGACGACCGTCACACGGACGCTTGAGACCGTGGCCACATCCGGGATCCTGGATCCGGCCGGGACTGCCGGCGAACCCACCGGGTCGGCCCGCGAGCGACGATTCGAGCGGTTGACCGGCGACGCCGATCTGTTCATCCGGCCCGGGTATAACTTCCGGGCGATCGACGGTCTGATCACGAATTTCCATTTACCCCGCTCGTCGCTTCTGGCCCTGGTGGCGGCATTTGCCGGATTGGCGCCGACCCTGAACGCCTATCGCATTGCCGTGAACGACGGATATCGCTTTTATAGCTATGGCGATGCGATGCTGATCCTTTGAGACGGTGGCAAACCCTTATGGTTCGGTCAAACTCCATCGGTGTCATCATTGCCGCGGCGGGCACCGGCGAGCGGCTGGGCAGCAATTGTCCCAAGCAGTGGCGGACCCTGAACGGCATGAACCTCGTCGAACGCGCGTGGCGCTCCTTTCTACATGGCTCACTCTCCGCCGCGGGCCAGCGTCACCTTCCCGATCACATCGTGGTCGTTTGTGATGATGAATCACAGATGCCGCCGTCGGCCGTCTCCGACGCAGTCGTCATCCGCGCCGTTCGCGGCGGGGCGACACGGACCGAGTCGGTACGCAACGGTTTGCAGGCGCTGCCGACCGATTGCGATTTGGTCGCCGTACACGACGCCGCGCGGCCGTTCTGGCCGCTCAATCGCTGGGATCAACTGGTGGAAGAGGCGCTCCGGACCGGCGGCGCGATTCTGTCGGTTCCGCTCGCGGATACGATCAAGCGCGCCCGGGGTGAGCGGTGCACAACCGTCGATCGGCGCGGTCTCTGGGCGGCGCAGACACCGCAAGTCTTCCGGGCGAAACTCCTGCGGGAGGCTCACGTACAGGCGGAGCGCGACGCCTACTCCGGGACCGACGACGCCGAGTTGGTCGAGCGCATCGGCGGCGCGGTTGCCATCGTTCCCTCGACCCGCGCGAATTTCAAAATCACCACCCCGGAGGATTGGGAGCAGGCGGAGCGAATGGCGATGACGACCCAAAGAGTCCATCCGTTACGTGTCGGTCTCGGATACGATGCGCATCGCCTCGGCGGTGACGGCGCGCTGATGCTCGGTGGAATGCAACTGGCCCCGGCCGGAGGTTTGATCGGTCACTCCGACGGCGACGTGCTGCTGCACGCGATCTGCGATGCGCTCCTCGGGGCGGCGGCGCTCGGTGACATCGGGAGACACTTTCCGCCGGGAGATCCTGAGTTCGCCGGCATCGACTCCCGGGTGCTGGTGCGGCGCACACGCGCCATCCTGCATGACGCCGGTTTCCGCGTGCATCAGATCGATGCGGTGGTGATGGCCGAAGCACCCCGCCTGGCCCCGCACATCGAGGCGATGCGGTCGGTGATCGCCGGCGATCTCGGGATCGAACCGGCCATGGTCTCCGTCAAGGCTACCACGACCGAGAAGATGGGATTCGTCGGACGCGGCGAAGGGATCGCCGCCCAGGCCATCGTCACGGTGGTATCGGAACCCGATCCCGCGGACGGAAGTGGCAGATGAACGGCTCTGAACTCCCATCCTGGCTTCCAATCTGGTGGCTCGAATCGTTCGGGTGGACGTTCGCCCTTTTCTTTCTGGCGGCTCTGACCGAGATGCTGTTCCCGCCTTTCCCCGGCGACACGATCTTTTTCGTCGGCCTGATTGCGGCGCAGGCGGTGGGTGGTTCGATTGTCGGCGCTCTGGCGGCGACGCTTCTCGGAGGACTGAGTGGATTCGTGATCCTGTATTGGCTGGGACGGTCCCAAGGGCGGAGACTGTTCCGGAAGGAGCGATCCGGATTATTCGCTCTGAAGTCACTCGAGCGGGTTGAGGGGTGGTTTCGCCGCTGGGGAGGCCTCGTGCTCCTGTTCGGACGGTTTCTCTCCGGCGTACGATCGGTGGTGCCGATCTCCGCCGGTGTGAGCGCCTACCCGATCCCCGGGACACTGATTCTGGGGGCTCTGTCGATTGTCCTCTGGAATGGCATTCTCGCGGCCCTGGCGCTGCTTCTGCACGAGAACTGGAGCACCGTCTCTCATTTCTGGAACACGTACAGCTTTATCTTCTGGACGGCAGCGGTCGTCTTCGTGCTCATTCTGATCTGGCGGGCTCTCCGGCGGCGGCGTGTTTCCGGAGAAGGAACCTCACCCTGACGACATAGGTTACCGAGGCAAGGGACATTGACCCAGACAACGTGGTGAAACGGATGGAGGCGCAATTGCGAGTACTGGTCTTGGCAGGGGGGAAATCGGCGGAGCGGGATGTCTCGCTGGCCTCAGGGGCCGCGGTCAGCCGTGCGCTCAACGAGGCCGGCTGTGACGTTCTGATTTTCGATCCCGGTGTTTCCGGACACGCGATTCCGTGGACACCGACGGCACTGGATGTAGCGATCGGCGCCGAACCGCCGAGCGAAGAGACTGGCGACACTTTAATCCGCCCCGCACGAGCGCTCCTGTCTCCCGCGGACATCTCTCAGGCTGGTCTGGGCGAGGTCGATGTGGTGTTCATCGCTTTGCACGGCGGAGACGGTGAAGACGGCCACCTGCAGGCGCTTCTCGATGCCGCCGGTGTGCCTTATGCGGGCTCCGGCATGCTGGCGTCGGCCCTGGCGATGGACAAGAACGCGGCCAAGCGGATCTTTGTCGCCGACGGTATCCCGACTCCGAACTGGCAGGTCCTCCGGCGCGGCGAGGAAGCCTCCTTCGAGGATGTCCAGGACACGCTCGGTCTGCCGTTCATCGTCAAACCGAACGCACAAGGCTCGACGGTCGGACTGTCGGTCGTGAAGGATGAGAGCCAGTGGGGTCCGGCAATCGAGGAAGGATTCCGATGGGACGACACTCTGGTACTGGAAGAGTACATTTCGGGTCGGGAACTCGCGGTCTCGATTCTGGGCGATGAGGTTCTGCCGGTTGTCGAGATCGTTCCCTCGCACGGAATCTACGACTACGAATGCAAGTACACCGCCGGTCTGACCAAGTACATTTGTCCTGCCGACCTCCCCGCAACGAAGACCGCGGCAGTCCAGCAGCAGGGATTGGCGGCCTTCCAGTCGCTGGGTTGCTCCGGGTACGGGCGGGTTGATTTCCTCATGACGCCCGAAGGGCAGTTCTATTGTCTCGAAATCAACACCCTGCCGGGAATGACCGCGTTGTCGCTTCTGCCCAAGGCGGCGCTGGCGGTCGGAATCAGTTTCCCTGAACTTCTGCGACGGATTTGTGACCTCGGAATGAAGGACCGCCCGGCGGCGACGCGCCAGGCGGTCGGCGTGACAGCGGGTTAGCGGAGGATGTCTTGAGGGAACGACTCGCGCCAACGCCGATTCCAGGAGATCCGACAGACGCTGAGCTGACTTCAGACCCCACTGTGCGTACCCGCCCGCGGGGCGAGCGGCCGCGCACGGGTGAGCGCCTGCGACCGCCGGGGGGCGGTCGATTCGCAGCGGTCGTGTTTGACATGGGCAGTACGCTCCTCGAGTACGAAAACGTTTCCTGGCCGATTCTCTACACGATCAGTCTCGACGCTGTGCGGCGGCGCCTTGTTGAAATGGGCAAGACGCCACCCGATGTGGCGCGGATGCAAAGCAGGTTCTTCGAATTCCTGGAGAGGCGGCGGGAGCGTCTCCGGACCGAGATGCGGGAGTATCGCGTCGCCGAGTTAATGCGGTCTTTCCTGCGCTCGATCGGCATCAAGACTCTCCCCGGCGAGCTGAGCCGGCTGACCGACGCCTACTACGCCCCGATACGTCGTCAGGTCAGCGTCTATCCCGACGCTCAGGCGACGCTGGCCTGGCTGAAAGACCGGGGGTACACCGTCGGCCTGCTGTCCAACACCTGCTTCAGGGTGGGCGATCACCGCGAGGAATTGACCGGGTTCGGGTTGTGGCATTACTTCGATGCGGCTGAGTTCACCTCGACCGGCCTGTACCGCAAACCCCATCCAGAGCCGTTCCGGACCATCGCCCGGAAGTTGAAAATCCCGCTCGATCGCTGCCTCTATATCGGGGATCGCCAGATCGAGGATGTGACCGGCCCGCAGGGGGTCGGCATGACCGCCGTCCTGGTGCGCCGCCCCCACCGCGCGTATCAGGAGGGGCTCACGGATGCGGTCGAAATCTGGTCCCTCAATGAGCTGACAGCTCTCGTCGAATGAGCCGGCGGCGACCAATTGGCCGTTGAGCCCGGACACACAATCTTCGTATTATTGGCTTTCCGGGACTCGTCATCGGGACGGGTCTGCTGCCCTTTGACGAGGAGGACCTGTGGATAAGACGGAACTGTTGCTCAAGGAATTGACCGAAGCCCCCGGCGCGTCCGGCGATGAATCGGCGGTGCGGGCGGTGATGGCCGCGCACCTGCCCTCGTATGCGAAACAGTCCACCGATAAACTGGGCTCCCTGATCGCCGAGGTCCCGGGACGCTCGGAGCGGCCGCGGGTTCTGGTCGGGGCCCATATGGACGAGGTCGGCTGGATCGTACGCGAAATCACCAAGGAAGGGTACCTCAAGGTTCTCCCACTGGGCGGTTGGTGGGGGCACGTGATGCTCTCCCAGCGGGTGGTGGTCCACGGCTCCAAAGGCCCGGTGATCGGCCTATTCGGCTCGACACCGCCCCACCTGTTGCCGGACGAGAGTCGCAAGAAAGTGATCGAACCGAAGGAAATGTATATCGACGTCGGCGTGACCGACCGGTTCGATGTGAAGAAGAAACTGGGGCTGCGCAATGGCTGTTATGTCACGCCCGTGTCGGATTTCGTAATTATGGCAAATCCCAAGGTCTATCTGGCCAAGGCCTTTGATGACCGTGCCGCCTGCGCGCTCGTGTGCGATCTGCTCAACAGCATCAAGCCGCGCACACTGCCGAACACCATCTTCGGTCTGGGCAGTGCCCAGGAGGAAGTCGGTCTGCGCGGTGCGGGCACCTCGGCCTGGCAGGTCGATCCCGACGTGGCCATCGTTCTCGACGTCGGCATCGCTCGTGATACGCCGGGGATCAAGGATCGAGGGGAGAGTCTCGGCGGCGGCGTGGCGATCGACATTTTCGATGCCGGCATGATCCCAAACGCGGGCCTGCTGCAACTGACGATCGAAACCGCCGAGCGGTTGAAGATCAAGTACCACCTGTCGTCGATGGATCGGGGCGCCACCGACGCGGGGCGGGTCCACATGTCGCGTTCGGGCGTGCCGACAATATCCATGGGCCCGGCGGCGCGCTATATCCATTCGCACAACTCGATGATGGCGCGCGCCGACTACGACGCGACCCTCAAACTGGTCACCGCGCTGGTGAAGAAACTGGATGAGAAGACAGTGGCGGGGTTGACCGGCGGGAAACCGGCGCGACCGGCCCGAAAGACGAAACGGCGGCAGTGAGCGTAAGTTTTCACGATACGCGGCAAAGGGCGCAGGTGGAGTTCATCCCAATCGTGCCGGGTGAGGTCCGCATGTACACCTGCGGCCCCACGGTGTACAATTATGCCCACATCGGCAACTATCGGGCCTACATCTTCGAGGATCTGTTGCGCCGCTTTCTCAAGTGGCGGGGGTTCCGCGTCACGCAGATCATGAACGTCACCGACGTCGACGACAAGATCATCAAAGCGAGCAATGAACGGGGTGTATCGATCGACGAATACACCGCCCCGTTCAAGAAGGCCTTCTTCGACGATCTGGACACACTGCGGATTGAACGCGCCGAGGAGTATCCCGACGCCACCGCGCACATCCCCGAGATGGTGGCGCTGGTCGAGACCCTCCTCGAAAAGGACCATGCGTATCGTGCCGACGACGGATCGATCTACTACCGCATAACCTCGTTCCCGCGCTACGGCGGCCTGTCGCACATGAATCTCGCCGAACTGAAGGCCGGTGCACGGGTCAACGCCGACGAGTACGAGAAGGACCAGGTCTCCGACTTCGCCCTGTGGAAGGCGTGGGATGCCGACGACGGCAACGTCTATTGGGAGACCGCCCTCGGCAAGGGACGCCCCGGCTGGCATATCGAATGCTCCGCGATGTCGATGAAGTATCTCGGCACGACCTTCGACATCCACACCGGCGGCGTCGACAACATCTTCCCGCATCACGAAAACGAGATTGCGCAGTCGGAAGCGGCGACGGGCGAACCGTTCGCCCGCTTCTGGCTGCACTGCGAGCACCTGAGTG
>DATKYL010000152.1:0-17069 GCA_035528515.1 Acidobacteriota bacterium
CTTTATCAGGACTTGTTCGTCGTTCCCCTGGGGGGCGGCCGTGTCCGGCGGGTGCGCACCCCGGACGGCACCGTCGGCATGCCCGCATTTTCTCCCGACGGGCGCCGGATCGCTTACTACGGGCACACGGATCCGGAGGGGCCCTGGGGCGTGACGCCTGAGCACCTCTGGATCGTCGGTACCGGGGGGCGTCCGGCGGCGCACGATGTGACGCCGGATTTCGACCGCGAGCCGATCGACATGACGATCTCCGATTCGGGCGAGGGGTTCGGTTTCCCCGCGCCGCACTGGTCGCCTGACGGCCGCTCGCTCACCTATCTGGTCAGCGATACCGGCGCGACGCTGGTCTACCGCCTGACCGTGCGGGATCGGCGACCGGTCCCGGTCATGCGCGGCGAGTGGCATGTGCAGGGGATCGCCTACGGGCGTCGGGGGCGGCGTGCCGCCATTCTCTACGGTTCCGCTGCCGCGCCGGCCGACATCGGGATCATCGATCTGACGCGCAAGCGGGCAACCCCGCGGCGTATCACGAACCTCAACGGCGACTGGCTGAAGACGGTCGCAATCTCCAAGCCGCAGGAGGTTTGGTTCGACTCGACCGACCGGAAACGGGTGCAGGGGTGGGTCCTCAAGCCGCCGAATTTCCGTCGCGGGCGCCGCTATCCGGCGATTGTCGAAGTCCACGGCGGGCCGCGCACCCAGTACGGATACACCTTCTTCCATGAGATGCAGGTTTTGGCCGGGCGCGGGTACATCGTTTTCTACTGCAATCCGCGCGGTTCGCAGGGACGCGGCGGGGCCTGGTCGGGGGTGATCGTCAACCAGTGGGGTACGGTCGACTACGAGGACGTGATGGCGGGGACCGACTGGCTCGAAGAGCAGCCCTACATCGACCGCAAACGTATCGGCGTGACCGGCGGCTCGTACGGCGGCTACATGACCAATTGGCTGGTCGGTCACACGCGGCGCTACCAGGCTGCGGTGACCCAGCGGTCGGTCGTGTCACTGGAGTCGTTTTTCGGCTCGTCGGATTTCGGTTACGACTGGAAACGTGAATTCGGCGCGCACCCGTGGGAAGATCCCGAAAACTACAAGCGCATGTCGCCTTTGACCTACGCGAAGAACATTCGCACGCCGCTCTTGATCATCCACTCCGAGAATGATCAGCGCTGCGGTATCGAGCAGGCCGAGCAGTTGTTCGCGACGCTGAAGATCCTGCGCCGCACGACCGAGTTCGTGCGTTTCCCGGAAGAGCCGCACGGCCTGTCGCGTCACGGTCGTCCCGACCGGCGGATCGTGCGCTTAGAACACATTCTGCGCTGGTTTGACAAGTATATGAGGCGGCGGTAGGTGAGGCGCCACGCCTCCGGCTGAGACGTGGCGCCAAACAACAGTGGGCCTGCAGATCTGCGGTGCGTGTGCAACTGACCATGGTCAGTGCGTGATACCGGAGGTACCCCTGTGTGCCACTGACCTTGGTCAGTGCGTGAACCACGGCCCTCTCTACATGGTCAACTCATCCACTTTGAACGGCACCGCGGCATGCTCCGAACGTGCTCTGGCACTCGACCATTCCCACTCGAGCGGGGATGACACCAACCTGCGTCGTACAGGATTCCCTTCGATGTAGGCGATCGTGTGGCGAATGATGTCCGGGCTATACAGATTCCGGTCGAAACCGCCGCCGGGTTGCCAGAATCGATGTCCCACCGGTGCTGCCGTAGTGTCGGTGGCTGCGGCAAGCCGTCCCGGGTGGTCTCTTCGCCAGGCAGCGAGTACATGCCAGGACACCGGCTCCTTGATCCGTCTGAGAATGGTTGCCATCTGGTATATTTCGGATAACGGCCGAATCAGCAAGTGGACATGTTCCGGCATGAGCACGTATGCCCAGACGGTGAACCGTTCACGCGCGCGCGCCTCCGCCAGTGATTGAAGGAAGATGAGGCAGGCTTCATGATCGAGCAGAAACGGTTGCCGCTGCCAACACGAAAAGGTCAGGAAATGGGCATGGCCTGGAGTGTTGAAGGTCTTGCGACGGCTCATTTGGGTGAAAAAGATCAACGACAGCGTAGGATGTCAATCACTTATTACGGAACGGGTATGTCACGCACTGACCAAGGTCAGTGGCACACAGTCACACCGGGTGGCATACGTGAGGATCACGGTCGGGGCACCCGGCGTCGTCAAGCGTCGGATGACTTGTGAAGAACGCGGATTTCTCGGGGGGGGGGCTGTGGTATCAAGCTGGATGGTGATTCTGACATCCGAAGGGGCAACCGCCCAGGATGTATCGAGACTGTAGTAAACCTCTTGGGCCTGCACGGTACCTGCAACCGTGAGCACGGCAGCCAAGAGGCCAAGTCGGTATTTCGTTTTCATGCTTGTTCTCCTCATCGTTTTGAAGAACTCAATGCTTGTCAGCCAGGAGCCTCACCGGAGCCGGGGGGCGACTGTCAGCCCGCTCTGCAGAGATTCCCTGAACGGCAGGCATATGCTGTCTATCGCACTGTTGGTGTTCAGGTCAACGATCTGTAAGGGACCGGGGTATCCAGAGGTCACAATCTGCCGATCTCCCGGCAGAAATTGAACCTCTGAGGCCCAGCTCAGATCTTGGGGTATAAGGAAACGCCTCAAATGGCGCATCGGCTTCAGATCGAAGATGTCCATGGTCTCCTGCGAATCCCAGATCATGGGTCTACTCGGATCGGTAACGACCGCAGTTGTACCATCGGCGCTGATCGCAATGTCGCCGTAGGGATAGACCAGGCGGTGTTCCAGCAGCGTCTCTCCCGTCTGCACGTCCCCCACGACGAACCAGCTACGGTACGGCCCGTTCCAACCAATGGCGAGGACACGTGAGCCGTCTGGGTGGAGTCGGACATGAGACAGGTATGGAGAATGTCCACTGCTGACGTGGGCGACGTACCGCCCGCGTGTTGTTCCGGTGGCGACGTCGATCACCGTGACTGTCGTGTCGATGAGGTAGGAACCGGCGATGTCCACGACTGTGGCCGCAGTTTCGGTGCCCTTCTGCGGGCCTGACCAGTAGTGGAGAGTATCCGGCAACTCTCGCACGACACTCCCGTCCACGGTGTTGAGGACACTGCTGCCGTTTATGACCCACTTCCCGTTGTTCAGCAGCGTCACGGCGCTTCCCAATGCCGACTCCATCCACTCGATCTCATGCGTGGCAGTATTGACCCTGAGAAGCGGCCTCTCACCACTGCCACAGCAGGATTTCAGAAGCACAGCCTGCCCATCAGGCGTGACCGCCATGTCCCCAGCCTCGAGCGGGATGGGAATCGAGTCGAGGAGCTGAAGACTGTCGGCATCGTAGACGTACACTAGGAACCGAACCGGGGTGATACTGTAATCGGTCGCGGCAACGTAAATGCCGTACGGCAACGGTTCAGGATCCATCCCACGTCGCGAGGTACAGGCCAATGCCAAACCGATGACGACCAGGCCGATGCCAATGACCGTACGCGAGACGATTCTCCAAGTGGGATCCATCACATGTCCTCCCCGAGTCGGCCCTGCACGGGCCTTTCTTCGTATCTCTATTGCGTACCTCCTTTCGGAACATTGCGGTTTCGGATGTTTCTCGCCAGCGGTTCCTTCACCGCGGCGGACCGCGCCGTTGCGTCAGGTCGCTCTTCACCGGCGTCTCACCCCCTCCCGGATACACCACGCCCCCGCCCGAAAAGGGCTGCGCTTGCGCCTTGCCACGCAGTCCCGCGACGGGTTGACGATTGATCGCCCGTGCTGCTCCTGTTGTGTGGAACAGACACAGATCTTGTCTCAGATTGTTGGGACTCCCCTGCCTCGAAGTCCCCACACTGCCACTGCCGTACGTCATACAAGTTACAGTTGAGACAGGGGGATATTTCAGATCTTTCTCACGGGCGGCGAGAAAATCCTGCGCGAGGGGCGGGTACAGCCGAGGGCGGCTGTGCCACATTCCGGGTCGTGCCTCAGGTAATGGCGGTTACCGAGTCGATCATGTCGCGCTGCGGGACCGGCACGCGCTACGAGTGAGCCACCAGGGCAGGACCCCCTTCGCACATGGAAAGCCGTGCCGAAAGACATGTTTCAGGGGGTGGCATCCAGTTTCCCTCCAGCAGCCCGCGGTGTTACATTCCCTGTGTCCGGAGGGACAACCTGAGTGACGAAAGGGAGGGAACTAAGGATGAGAAGACGCGCTCTGGCATTGACCGTGGCTCTCGGTTTCCTGCTGATAGGCAGTCAGCAGGCGGCCGCGTGCAGCAGCTTCATGGTGACCAAAGGTGCCTCGACCGACGGCTCGGTCATGGTCACCTACACCTGTGATGCGGAATTCCATCCGCACCTCGAGTACATCCCCGCCGCCGATTACGGACCCGGCGACTCGTTAGAGATCACGTCCTGGGGAGGCGAGGTCCGTGGCAAGGTCGCACAGGTGCCGCACACCTATGCAGTCGTGCAGTTGATGAACGAGCATCAAGTCGCGATCGGCGAAACGACTTTCGGCGGACGGGAAGAACTCGGCAACCCGGAGGGGATGCTGGGATACTATGACCTGATGACGCTGGCACTGCAGCGGGCCAAAACGGCGCGCGAGGCGGTGGATGTGATGACCGGCCTGGCGGCCGAATACGGGTACCGCGGTCCCGGCGAATCGTTCTCGATCGCCGACCCGCAGGAAATCTGGTACATGGAAATGATCGGCCCCGGCGAGGGCGGCGACGGTGCGCTCTGGGTGGCGTTGCGCGTGCCCGACGGATACATCTGCGGCCACGCGAACAAAGCACGGATCGGTACGTTCCCTCTCGGCGATCCCGCGAACTGCGTGTACTCGGACAATGTTGTCTCGTTCGCCGTTGATAAGGGGTACTACAACCCGGATTCGGGCGAACCATTTCGCTACTGTGATGCCTACTGCCCGGATAACCCCAGGGACCTGCGTTACACCGAAACGCGCGTCTGGAGCATGTTCCGTCGCTCGGCACCGTCACAGGATTTTTCGCCCGACTATCATCGTGGTGTCGAGGGCGCCGAGCCGTACCCGCTCTGGATCAAGCCCGACGCGAAGATTTCGGTGGCCGGCGTGATGGACATCATGCGCGACCATTACGAGGGGACCGATTACGACATGACCGTGGGTGTCGACGCCGGGCCGTTCGCCAGTCCCTATCGCTGGCGGCCGCTGGATTGGGAAGTCGACAGCGTCCCGCACGGCTGGGAGCGGCCGATCTCGACGCAGCAGACGGCGTACTCGTTCATCTCGCAGTCGCGCTCCTGGTTGCCCGATCCGGTCGGCGGCGTCTTTTGGTATGGCGTGGATGATACGTATTTCACCTGCTACATCCCGCTTTACTGCGGGATCAGCGACATACCGCATTCGTTCACGGTGGGCAGCCTGCGGGAGTTTTCCTGGGAGTCGGCGTGGTGGGTGTTCAACTTCGTCGCCAACTACACCAACCTGAAATACTCTTACATGATCGAGGATGTTCGGCAGGTGCAGTCCGATCTGGAAGGCGCGTTTTTGGCGTTCCAGCCGACGGTGGAGACGACGGCACAGGAGCTGGCCGCGTCGGACCCGGCGCTGCTGACGCGCTATCTCACCGATTACTCAGTCGGCCACGCGGAGAACGTGGTCGACCGCTGGCGCAAGCTGGGCGAGTTTCTGATCTGCAAGTACAACGACGGTTATGTCAAGGATACGACAGGCCGTGCGCAGGAACTCGGTTACCCGGAACGCTGGCGCCGCACCGTGGCGGGTGAACGGCCGGAGCAATTCAAGATCCCGCAGTGGGAGAGCGATACGCTGAACACATCGGGTGATCATTGATCGCCGGTATGTGAACGCTCCTGACTCTACGGTTCACACGGATCGCAGAACTGTGTCGCCGGATCCGCGCTGCGGAAAGCGACGTTGACGATACGCACGACGTCGAGGATGTCGCAATCGCCGTCGCAATCAACGTCCGCGCGCACGCGCGGGCATTCGGGCAGCGGGTCGGGTTCGGCGGTGGCGTCGCGGAAGGCGACATTGACCGCCGTGACCACGTCCAGAACATTGGTCGCGCTGTCGCATTGCGGGTCGGCATGGCAGGCACAGGCACATGGCGGCAGGCAGCCGACGTCGAGTGCTCCCATATCGACGCCCCCGAGGCCGGTGCCGACGCAGGGTGAGGACGGATCGATGCGGTAGTCGCGCGCGCCCGCGTCGCAGTAGAGCGGATCGGCGGTGATTGCGCCTGATCCGGGAGAGGCGCCGCCGTCGTAGTCGGGGTTGTTATGATAGACGCAGTTGAAGTCGAGGGGGTTGAATGAGCCCCAGATACCGTAGTCCTCTGAGTTAGTGACGATATTGTTCACGGCGGTGCCCTGACCGCTGATCGTGAAAAATCCGCGCGCGTTGTCATCAAATGTGTTTCCGCTAATCGTCGCGGTGCCGCTGAAGATGCCGATGCAACTGATCGAGCGGTTGTTGTAGAAGAGATTGTCGACGATCGACGGGTTGCCGCCGCTGCAGGAGATTGACACGGCGTTCTTGACACTGCTGTTGTGGTCACGGAAGACATTGTCGCGGATGAGCGGCGTACAACCGGAGCCGATCGAGAGCACGCTCTGCGCAATTCCACCTGTTACGGTGAACCCGGCCAACTCTGTCACGCCCGCCTCGCCGCTCCCGATACGGATGGTCTGCACGTACGAATTGGCGGGTTGCAAGAAGGTGACGGCATCGCCCTGTTCGCTCAGCAGGCGAATTTCCTTACCGGCGAAGTCGATATTCTCGATGTACGTTCCCGGTTTCACCATGATCGTGGTTCCGTCGGCGATCACGTCGATGGCACCCTGGATTGTCGGGAACTGGTCGGGAACGACCACAAAGAACGTGGCGACACAGAGGAATGACTCGGGGTCCGACCACGCGGAGGCTTCGTTGGCGTCGCGCGCGCGGGCCCGCCACCAATACGTGAGGCCGGGTTCCACACCTTCCATCAGCGGCGATGCCGTGATGTCGGTCTGCTCGGGAACGCCGAGGGCGCTGTCGATGAGAGTCGACAGACCGAAATCCGCATAGAGTTCGAAATCATAGACGACTATGTCACCGTCCGGATCGGCGGCATTGTAGGCGATCAGATAGAGATTGCCGGCGGCAGCCGAGTCGCCGCCGATCGGTGTGTGCAACGAGGGTACGGATGGCATCCCGTTCATGCGAAATGCCGCACTCCGCCACGAACTCCAATAGGCGCCGTTGAAGACGCGGACCCGGACGTAATAGGTCTCGCTGTCGATCAGCGGCGCGCCGTCGTACACGACCGACTGGGCGTCGCCCACAATCGCCGCCGGCTGCCACATTTCCGCAACCGACCAGTCGTTATCGGTTCCGACTTCGACTTCGGTTTGCGCGAGCGGCTGTCCCTCGGCATCGTAGTAGACCCAGCTGATGTCCGGGGAGTGGTCGACGACGTGCAGGCTGTCGCCCGGCGCGGCGATCCCGATTGTGAGGACCGCGGGACGGGGAGCGTCGCAGCCGACGCCGAATGCACCGACATCCACGCCGCCGGAACCGCTTGCGACGCAGGGAGAAGTGACCGCCAGCGTGTAATCGCCGGTCATGGGGTCGCAGTACTGCGGATCGGCATGGATGGGGTTCGGTCCCGGACTCACCGTGCCCGCGTAATCGACACCGTTCCCCCACGTGCAGTTGTAATCGACTTCGCCCCACGTGCCGACGACACCGGAGAGTGCAGTGTTGGTGATGATGTTGTTCAGCGCGACCGGGAGAGTGCTCTGTGAGACGAGGCCGTATTGGTTACGATCGAACGTGTTGTTCGTGATCGTGGCCGTACTGGTGCCGGAGATGCCGATACATCCCAGCGAGCCGTTGTCGACGAACAGGTTGTACGATATGATCGCGTCGGCGTAATTCGTGCAGTACACGACGTAACCGTCGTATGTCGGCCCCTCATAATCCCGGAAGATGTTGTTTTCGATGACCGGCGATGAGCCCTGGATCAAGACCGCAGTCGGCGTCGTCCCGCCGAGCAACGTGAAGCCGGACAGGACTGCACCATCGCCGGTAACGTCGGCTATCCGCACGAGCAGGGTCGCGGGATCGGCCGGCATCAGAATCGTCACCTCCGGCCCCGCGTCGGCGATGATCTGAAGCGGGAGACCGCGGTAGTCGATGTTCTCGACGTATGTTCCCGGTGCCACGTGAATGATCGACGCACCGCACAGACCGGCGAGGTCGATTGCTTCCTGGATGGTTGCGTAATCGGCGGGAACGTACGCGGTCGCATGTTCGGGGGTGGCGAACGATGCAACCACAGACCACTCCGAATACTCGTGGCCGTCGAATGTCCGCGCACGCCACCAGTAGCGCGAGAGCATCGACAGACCGGCGATTGTCCCTGACTCGGTCTGGCCCGCGCCCTCGGGCACGTCGGAGATCACATCCACGACGACCGTCAGCAGGGAATCGCTGAAGACGGTGAAGTCATATGTCAACGGGTCGAATTCCGCGTCGGTCGCATTGTCGACAACCAACTCGGCGCACGAACCTGTGACGATTGTGTCGTCGATCGGGAAACTCGGTTCGGGAGCCGACGGCGGGGAGTTCATGCGGAAGAGGGTGCCGACCCAGGGGCTCCAGCCATCGCCGTTGTGCACCCTGACGCGCACATGATAGGTGGCGCCGTCCAGCAGCGGCGCCCCCGCGTAGGTTACGGATGTGTCGCTACCGACCACTTGGGTCTGCCACATCTCCGCCACATCCCAGTCGGAGTCGGTCCCGACCTCGATTTCGGATTGAGCCAGCGGCAGGTCCTGCGGATCCCAGTACTCCCAGGCGATCACCGGCGTGGGGGTGACGACATGCAGGCTGTCGTCGGCGGGACCGATTGCGATGCGGAGCACGCGCGGCGGCGAGATCAGGGGTTCGTCGCAGCCGATGCCGAACGCGCCCATATCGACCCCGCCTGCGCCCGTACCGACGCAGGGTGAGATCGCCGCCAGCGTGTAATCGAACGTAAAGGTGTCACAGTAGAGCGGATCGACGGAAATGGAGTATGTGCCCGGTGCGGCACCGCCGTCATAGTCGGGGTTGTTGTTGATGACACAGTTGTAGTCGAGTTCGGAGTAGACTCCATAGACGCCGCACCCCAACGAACTCGTCACGATGTTGTTCTTCGCGATCGCCGTGCCCGATATCCTGCGGATTCCACCCAGGTTCCCGTCGAACGTGTTGTCCAGGACTGTTACGGTGGCGCCGTAGACATACACGCACGGGGCCGCGGGGTTATCGTAGAAGAGATTGTCGGTGATGAGCGCGGATGAATAGCGGCACCTGATGACGCTGCCGGTTCCGGTGAAATTGCGGAAGATGCAATCCCGGATCAGCGGCTGGGCGCCGTTTTCAACGCGGACGACGTAGCTGCCGGTGCCGCCTGCCAGGGTGAATCCTGAGAGCCGCGTCTGCGATCCCTCTCCGCTGATCATCAGGATCGTCGGCAGAGCGGGATCGGCCGGTTCGAGAAAGGTGCTCTGGGCGCCGGCCTCGCCGGACAGCGTGATCGCTTTTCCCTGAAGGTCTATATTCTCTGTATACCAGCCCGGTGCGACCAGGACCGTATCGCCGTCACAGGTCAGATCGATCGCCGCCTGTATCGTCGGGGCATCCGCGTCAACGCGTAGGGTCATGGGATTGCGCACGGTGAACGAACGCGTCGGTGACCAGTCCGAGGTCTCGTGACCGTCGATCGCGCGGGAATGCCACCAATAGGGACCGTCGGGGCTCAGTGTGGTGACCGGTCCGGAACTCGTCTGTCCGGGCTCCTGGTCGACCAGCACCGACCACAACAGCGAGGTGAGTCCCGGATCGGAGTAGATCTGGAAGTAGTATCTCAGCGTGTCGCCTTCGGCGTCGCTGCTGTTTGCGACCACGAGTTCGAGGCAGCCGACGGATACGAGCGCTTCATCATCCGGGGCGACCGGCTCCGGTGTGTTCGGTTCGGTATTCATGCGGAAAGGCGCACTCAGCCATTCACTCCAGTAGGGGCCGTTGGCGACGCGGACGCGCACGTAGTATGTCGATCCGTCGACCAGCGGAGCACCGGCGTAGGCGACCGACGTCAGGCTGCCCGCAAAGGGGGCGGGGTCCCACATTTCGGCGACGGTCCAGTCTGCGTTGATGCCGACTTCGACTTCGGCCTGGAGCTGGGGGTAGCCCCCGGGATCGTCGGCGACCCAGGAGATTGTCGGGGCGTGGTCGGTCACGTGGAGACTGTCGCCCGGCACCGCAATCCCGATCGTCATCATGATCGGTGGCAGCGGCACCGGCTCAGTGCAACCGTGGCCGAATGTCCCGATGTCGGTTCCGCCCTCACCTGCGCCGAGGCAGGGCGAGCCCGTGGCCAACGTGTAGACGGTCATCGTTGGATCGCAGTAGCGCGGCGCGGCGCTGATTGAATGGATGCCGGCCACTGCGCCGCCGCCGTAATCGGGCGTGTTGTTCCACACATCGTTGTAGTCGAGTCCGGCGAACCAGCCGCTGACGCCGTAGCCGTCGGAACTGGTCACGATGTTGTTTCTGGCGACACCGTTGCCGGAAAGCGAGAAGAAACCGCGCGTGTTGTGATCGAACGTGTTGTTGAGAATCGTGGCGGACCCGGAGAAAATGCCGACCGTGCTGGTGGATGTGTTGTTGGCAAACAGGTTGAATGAGACGGTCGGGTCGGCATCCTGACACCCGATCACGACCGCGTTCTGGAGTGTACTTCCGAAATCACGAAAGACGTTGGCCCGGACCAGCGGCGTCGCGCCGTTGCGGATGTCGATCACGCGGGAACCGCTGCCGCCGGCGAAGGTGAACCCGGATACCGTCCCGGTTTCGCCGCCGATGATGCTGAGGATCGTGGTCAGGGGCGCTGCCGGTTCGATCTGCGTGACGTCGGGCCCGCTTTCGCCCAATAGATGAATCGACCGCCCCGAGAAGTTCAGCGTTTCGACATACGTTCCCGCCGCGACCAGAACAGTGTCACCTGAGCTGGCGGCGAGGATGCCCGTCTGGATGGTGGGCTGATCGGCAGGTACGCGGATTGTCGTCGCGCGGGCAGGAGATACCGCCCAGACGACGCCGAGGCTCAGCACGAGCGGCGTGACGCGTTTCATTGTCCTCCACCTCCGACGTGGGGCGCGGTGAGGGGGCGCTTTAGGTAACCTAACCGATCGCCGGTTCTATCAAAGCAGTTTCGTGGACGATGGAGCGCCGTCCGTTGCGAGACAACATCTTAGGCGGCCGGTGCGTGCGCGTCGGTTTCAGTCTCGCCGCATTACTCCCCGCACCCGGCACAGAACTGCTCCGCCGGGTCCCCGCCGCGGAACGCCACGTTCACGAACTTGACCACGTCGATGACATTGGTGGCGCCGTCGCACGAGACGTCGGTCTGTTCGTACGGGCAATCGGGGTCGGTCGACGGCGCGGTGCCCCGGAAAGCAACGTTGACCGCCCTGACCACGTCCAATACGCTGGTCGCCCCGTCACACTCCGGGTCGGCGTGGCAGGGACAGCCGCATCCGGGCAGGAATCCGAAAACCACCTGGTATGACGGCGACGAGCCCGTGGCGACCGCCAGTTCACCCATCGTCCAGTCCATCCGGTAGCTGTCGCTCGAATCCCCGATCCCGGCGGCGTCGCTGAAGGTGGAGGCGTCGAGGACGTACTCGGCGGTGTCTCCGGCAATGGCCGCCGCGCTCGCAACAGTCTTGGGCGTGCCGGCATCCGGTGCGGCCGCCGTCGTCATCAGGGCGGCGAGTATGATCAGTATAGCTGCAGGTCTCATCTTACACTCTTTCTCAAGGGTCGTTGATCGAGTCGATACTCCTGTTCAGCAACAAAACCTTGTTCAAGGTCACAGCCGGCTACAGCGCCGGAGCATAGAGCACAAGCCAGTTGCTTCCGTCGCTGATGATTGTCACAACTGGTTGCACGGCCCACACGCTATTGCCGTCGATCTTCTCGCCGCCGGCGGGGTACATTAGTACAGGAATTCCCACGCCCGAGAAGGTCTTCTTGACCGTGTATTCGCGTCCCGCGATCCCGACCGCAGTCGGGAGCGTGATCTCTACTGTACTCGTAGGGACGCCGACGATGAGCACGCAATCCCACTCGCCGAGTGTCGTCGATGCGCTGACCGTTCTGATGGCGCGGGACATTGATCCGGCGACATGGAGGTGGCTGTTCGGCGCATCTGTGTTAATGCCGACGTTTCGGCCGGTTTCTGATGCCGGGGGGGAGTAGTAGATCCCATTGGGCGCCGTTTCCCACTGAGAGTCCGTCTCGTCGGGTGCGGCGGTCCAAACGTTGCCGTCCCACTTGATCACATAGCCGGGGACTGGCGCAGGAGTGGAGCCGATGTCCTCGAATTGGATGCTCCCGTTGATGATCTCTGCGGTGCCGATGGTATTCGGATTGACACTGTATGCCAGGTCGGCCGTCAAGGCATGGTCGGCATTGGTCGCATGATCCGAATTGGTTGCATGGTCCGAGTTTGTCGCATGATCGGCATTGTCTGAGTTCGTCGCATGATCCGAATTGGTTGCATGGTCTGAATTGGTTGCGTGGTCTGAATTGGTTGCGTGGTCTGAGTTGGTTGCGTGGTCTGAGTTGGTTGCATGGTCGGAATTGGTTGCATGATCCGAGTTGGTCGCATGATCGGCATTGTCTGAGTTCGTTGCATGATCGGAGTTGCTGGCGTGATCCGAGTTACTTGCATGGTCGGAGTTGTTGGCGTGGTCGGAGTTGTTGGCATGATCCGAATTGTTGGCGTGGTCGGAGTTGTTGGAATGGTCGGAATTGTTCGCGTGGTCTGAATTGTTAGCATGGTCGGAGCTATTCGCATGGTCGGCGTTATTGGCGTGATCGGCACTGTTTGCATGAAATGCGTTGCCCGCCGACCCCAGTCGGGTGCGCGGAGTGATTACCTCCGGAGAGCCCGCCGGGTCTATGGTCATCTGGATGTAACGGTCGCTGCCGTCGAACATGTTCTCCGGAAAGGGGTTAAGCGGATCGTCGCCGAGGAGGACCGTGAAGTGCCCACCGTTGACGACCAGTGTCTCCGTGTGGTCCCACAGTGCCGGATCGGGGCCGGACTCCACGGCGAAGATCTCGAACAGAATGGTCTTGTTGCCGTTGACCGGCTGGCCGCCGGACGTCAACAGTCTTCCGCTGAACGTCAATGGCTGCGGCGACTGCGCGGCCGCCGCTGCCGATACCGCGAGCACCAAACCAACACAGAGTGCCAGCCTCATCACGGTCCGCATGGGAACCTCCTCTTACGTTGTCTATCGTCGGATCACGATTTCTGCGAGTTCGTGCGGTACTTGCTGCAATGCCGAGTCGCCGGACTGGGTTCC
This sequence comes from Acidobacteriota bacterium, assembly GCA_035528515.1. Taxonomy (GTDB): domain Bacteria; phylum Zixibacteria; class MSB-5A5; order WJJR01; family WJJR01; genus DATKYL01. The sequence continues at coordinate 13,408 of DATKYL010000152.1, forward strand.
TCGGTGGGGTCAAGGCTGCGAGTGTCGTGGTGCCGCACCGGGCGCCGCGGACAATGAATCACTGAAAGATGTTGTGGGGGAGTTCGTGTTGTCAAGTTGGATGTCGAGCGGAGGAGGAAGGGGATTCACACGTCCCGGGTCAGAGACGTGTTTTCAGGCTGTCGCTGTTCCGTCGCGTCTCTGTGCGACGGGTGTTGATTCCCAAAGAGTTACGCCTGCTCCATCGGCGGAAAACACGAGGGGCAGACCGACGGGTCGTGCGCGGCCAGCCGCAGTTCCCGGTCGCGATTCTCACACGCCCGCAACTCGACGTGCAGATTGGCCTCGGACCAGCGGAACGACACCTCGGGCTGATCGCCGATGACCGTTCTCATTCCCGGCGTACCCATCGAGACGGTCACCCGACGGCGCAAGCACTCCACCAGAGCGTAGAACTCCTGCGAGCCGATGACCGCCGTCGGGTCGAAGAAGTAATGGACCGCGCACAACTTGCCGTTGCAGAAATTCAGATGGGTGACCGCATCGGCGCCGCAGACCTTGCCGGAGGTGATGATGACGGCCGAACGTCTGGGACAGGTGCCCGGTAGGCAATCTGGGCAGGTCGGATCGTCGTCCCGGGTTGAGATGTTCCACTCGGGGAAGTGCGGCGCGAGTTCATCGAAACGGGTATCCCAGTTGATCCAGCCAAAGGACGGGATCTCCAGCTCCAGCATTTCGGCGAAATCGGTCATGACTCCCTCACATCAGAGCGCCCACGCTTCTCACATCAGAACGGTCGTCGCTCAGAGTACGCGGCCCCAGAGACTACCTCCGGACCTGGCGGGCTGCAAGACAGTATTGCTCCGACCCAAGAAAGGCACCAAACCGGATCGGATCAAGAGCCCTGGGGCGTGTTGAAAAACCCCCGCATACGGTATCGGGACCGCAGACAAGAATGTCTGCTCCACCAATGCACAACGGCTTAGACCTGTGCCGGTGGGGCAGACATTTCTGTCTGCCCACTTCTTCAACGGGCTCCCCTGGAGTGGATACCATCCGCGGAGTCGTATCTTCGCGAAGGCTACGGCTGGCCGCAGTACGAACTCCGCCGCAGATACTTGCCCGCGGTGCGGGTCATCATCCTCTCCATGATGAACTCGCGGCGCAACGTGCAGACGTCGGAATGGAAACGTCGCAGGATATCGTTCACTTCAGATTCGTCATAGACACGGCCGAGTTCGAACTCCTCGATCAGCCGGTCGAGTACGAAACGGCGCTTCTTGCGCTGGGCGGGGATCTCCTTCAGTTTGCCGTCTTTGAAGAAGGCATGCATCACCTTTTCGCGGTCACCCGAAGGACGGGTCTGATTCGAGCGTGACTTAAGCCACGCGATCAACTCGGTGTCGGCGACACGCCAGTCCTTGCCGATCTTGTACCCCGGGATCTCGCCGGCCTGCAGCTTGCGCGCCACCACCTGCGGGTGGAGCCGGAGCTTCTCGGCCACCTCGGCGGCGCTCAGGAAATTGGTTTCGTTCAACATCATTCGGGTCATGGCGATAGCCTCCCGGGGGGTATGTTAGCGTACGATAAAGTATGCTGCAATAGAATATCGTGTGTAATGGGATTTATTGAGATGATAGAGCGTATCCGCTGGAATCCGCCAATCCGTTTGACTTGTTTAACCTGTTGAGTATCTTAGGCCTAATGCGTGGGGGCGCAGGCGATTATGGTAGCCCTGTTCGGATCAAAAGGATCGTCTTCGTCGCTCGACCCGGCTGAATTCGAGCGGTTGAAGAACGAGAATTCCCGACTGCACCGGGCGGTCGAGGAGCTGTCGGTCCTCAACGAGATCGCGTTGGCGATCAACTCGACCATGACGCCGGAGGCGGTCAACGAGCTGATCGTCAGCAAGTGTGTGCGCAGGCTGGGGGTCGAGCAGGGCGCGATCCACATGCTCGGGGACACCGAGGCCGATCCGACGCGTACGCTGATCCGGGTCATGCAGGACGGGGGCGACGGATTGCCGATGCGAATCGGCTTGCAGGTGACCGGCTGGATGCACAAGAATCGCCGCCCGCTGGTGGTCAACGACCTGGCGACCGATACGCGTTTCAGCGGCTCGGATGTCCGCGATCTGCGGGTGAAGTCGCTCTTGTCGGTGCCGCTCGAATTGAAGGGGCGGCTGATCGGCATTCTCAATCTGTTCAACAAAACCGGCGGTGAGATCACTAACGAGGACGCGCGTCTGGCGGCGATCATCGCCTCGCAGTGCGCGCAGGTGATCGAGAACGCCCGGTTGTACACCGAAGAGCAGAAGCTGCAGCGGCTGCAGGAGGATGTGCGCAACGCGACGGTGATTCAGGAGATGCTGCTGCCGCAGAAGCCGCCGTCCATTCCCGGCGCCGACTTGGCCGGGGTGTCGCATCCGGCGCGCGACGTGGGCGGCGACTATTTCGATTTCATCGATCTGGGTGAGGGACGCTGGGGTATCGCGGTCGGCGACGTGTCGGGGAAGGGTTTGCCCGCGGCGCTCTTGATGGCGAACCTGCAGGCGGTGATGCGCGGCTGCGCGATCACCGCCGGTTCGGTCGCCGACTGTGTGGCCGCCACCAACCATCTCCTGGTGGCGTCGACCGACAGCAAGACGTTTGTCACGCTGTTCTACGCCGTGTTCGACGGGGCGACACGGACGCTGACGTATTGCAACGCCGGGCACAATCCGCCGATGCGCCTGCGGGTCGATGGTTCGATCGAGGAACTCTCGGTGGGCGGACCGATCAGCGGGGCGTTCAGTTGGGCCACGTACGAGGAGGCGGTCATCACGCTGGATCAGGGGGAACACCTCGTGATCTACACTGACGGTGTGACCGAGGCGGAGGACCCGACCGAAGAGCAGTTCGGCGAAAAACGGCTGGCCGAGTTGATTCAGGGGCAATCGAGTGCACCGGCACAGACATTGATCGACCGCGTGGTGGCCGAGGTCCTGAAGTTCCAACAGGATGCTCCGGTCATGGACGATATCACCGTGGTGTGCCTACGGACATGACCGGCAAATCCCGTGACGTCAACCGGCCGGCGCCTGACCTGAGGCGCCGTTCGTTTCTCCGCGTGCATGGTACCACCACGCGGGTTTCCCGACGAGGGGGGGGGCCGCGTTGATCCAGGCGCTGCTCATCGCCGGGTTGTGTCTGGTCTGGGGCGCGACCTGGGTCGTGATCAAAATCGGCCTGTCTGAATCGCCGCCGTTCTACGGGGCGGCGTTGCGTTTCCTTCTGGCGACGGTGGTTCTGAGTCTCCTTGTCGCCGCGGCGCGGCGGCGGTTGCCGCGGGGACGATCTCTCTGGGGCTGGATGATCGTCTCCGGCTTGCTGATGTACTTCGGCTCTTACGCCGTGGTGTACTATGTGGAGCAGTATATCAACGCCGCCCTGGCGGCGATTCTGTTCGCCTCGTTCCCATTTTTCGTCGCCATCGGGGCGCATCTCCATCTGCCGGGCGAACGCCTGACACCGCTGAAGGTCACGGGTTTGGCCGTTGGCTTCATTGGGGTGGTGGTCGTTTTCGGCGGCAGTATTGCGACGCCCGACACGGCGCTCTGGTGGGCGCCCGCGATCATGCTGCTGTCGCCGTTCTGTTCGGCGGTCGCCTCCATCATTATCAAGCGCCACCTGACCCGTGAGGAC